>CAYJOQ010000039.1:0-16828 GCA_964371825.1 uncultured Desulfovibrionaceae bacterium | reverse complement strand
CGTCCTCAGCTTTTTTTGTGGAAAAGAAACCCCATCAGCAAGGCTGATGGGGTAAGGTACATGATAAAGAGCGATCTTCTTGGCTTCAAATGCCGCTTTGCGGCCGCCAGAAGCAAGTTCCGGCTCATGTTACGGCACGCAAAGTTTTTCTTACAGAAAAATTTTGTTAGTCAACACGTGAAAAACAGGTGCAATAGTGTCGATACATTGCCAAAAAATTGCATTACATGCTTTGTTTTTGGCAATTTTTCTGTGCCTCTTAAGGTGTAAATGCCTGTAGTTACACTAGTCTGTATAGTTTTTCAGCGTTGCCTACTTAATACTTGGATGTAACATAGCCTCAGGTGATAGAATTTCGTCTAATTGTTCTTTACTTAAGAGTTTGCGTTCAAGAACAAGATTATATACAGAAGCATTTTTTTCTAAAGCTTCACGAGCAACTGAAGCAGAAGCCTCATAACCAATATGCGGATTGAGCGCCGTAACGATACCAATACTGTTTTCTACTAAGGAACGGCAAACTTCTTGATTGGCAGTAATACCTTTTACGCATTTATCTTGTAAGGTACGCACTGCACGGCGTAGCCTATTAAGGCCATCAAAGAGGCAATGAGCAATTACAGGTTCCATAACATTAAGTTCCAATTGTCCTGCTTCAGAGGCCAAGGTTACAGTAAGGTCCTTACCCATAACGTCAAAGCAGACTTGGTTTACCACTTCAGGAATAACAGGGTTTACTTTACCTGGCATAATGGAAGAACCAGGCTGCAATTGTGGTAAATTAATTTCATTGATGCCGCAACGAGGTCCTGAGGAAAGGAGGCGTAAGTCGTTACAAATTTTAGAAATTTTAACAGCTGCGCTCTTGATTGCCGCAGAAACGTGCACATAAACACCTGTATCCCAAGTGGCTTCGATAAGGTTTGGTGACAATGTTACCTCAAGGCCGCTAACTTCTCTAAGTTTTTCAACACAAAGCGGTGCATAGCCTTGCGGGGAACAAATGCCGGTACCAATGGCGGTGGCGCCCATGTTTACTTCTAGTAAGCAAGATGCGGCATATTCAAGGCGACCAATTTCTATTTCAAGAGTGGTAGAATATGCGCCAAATTCCATGCCAAGAGTCATGGGGACAGCATCTTGAAGCTGTGTTCTGCCCATTTTTACAATGTCTTTAAATTCTTCAGCTTTTTCTGCAAAGCCGTCATGTAGATAGCGGATGCCGTCAATGAGTCTTTCTAACATGGCGTGCAGGGCAAGGTGCAGGGCTGTTGGATAGGCATCATTGGTGGATTGGGAGCAATTTACATGATTGTTAGGGTGGCAATAGGTATATTCACCCTTTTTATGGCCCATAATTTCCAATGCTCTATTGGCAATAACCTCATTGGCGTTCATATTACAAGATGTGCCTGCACCGCCTTGGAGGCAGTCTGTGGGGAATTGGTCGTGGAACTTGCCATCAATAATTTCATCGCAAGCTGTACAAATGGCTGTGAAAATATTATCAGGCAATAGGCCAAACTCTTTATTAGCCATGGCAGCAGCTTTTTTCACATAGGCAAAAGCACGAATAAATTCTGGAATATTACTGATTTTACTATGAGAAATATAAAAATTTTCTATGGCACGGTAGGTTTGTATTCCATAGTATACATCGTCTGGAATAACCATTTCGCCTAAAAAGTCGTGTTCAACACGGGTTCCCATAATCATTCTCCTATGTTTTATGTGGTATTTACGGAACTATAATACTTGCTAAAATATACCCAAAGGTACAAGCGCTTGTAACACCTATAAGGCCAGGAAGCATAAAACTATGGTTAAAATACCATTTGCCAATTCGTGTGGTACCGCTAATGTCAAAATTGCAGGTGGCCACATCGGAAGGATATACCGGAAAGAAGAAGTAGGCATATGTCGCAGGAATAAGCCCAATGAGTACGGCCGGCGGCAGACCCAAGCTTAAAGCTACGGGAAGCATAATGCGTGCTGTTGCCGCTTGCGAATTCACAACTATAGACACAACGGCAAGGGCCAAGGCAAAGGTCCATGGGTAGTCATGCACCATGGAAGTTATGGATGCTTTAAAAGTAGGCATGGCATATTGGAAAAATGTATCGCTCATCCAGGCAATACCAAAAATGGCAATAGTTGCTACCATACCGGACTTAAACACCACACCTTCAGGAACCTTACTTGTGCTTGTTTTGGTGACTATAAGAATAATGCCGGCAAAGGCAAGCATCATCATTTGGATTATTTTATCCATGGGAATAACCTGGCCGCCAATGGTGCGTACTGCAGGAACCATTGCCACAAAAATAATGCACGCAAGGGCAAAAAGAAAGAGCAATACAGAAATTTTGGCCGATACAGGTAAAACTTCATCACTAGACGTGGCACTGGCACGTTCTAAGGTTTGTTTCCACTTGGGATCCTGACATCTTTTTTGATATTCAGCATCGTCTGCCAATTCTTTGCCACGCTTAAGGCTATATAATGATATAAGCAATACTGCGAACATGGTTGAAGGAATGGTCACAAGCATAATCGTAACTAAGTTGATGCTGGGGTTGATTTCTGAAAGCTGTGCAAGGTAATACACGGTTACTGCTGAGATGGGGCTTGCACAAATGCCAATTTGCGAAGCTACAGAAGCTGCTGCCATGGGCCTTTCGGGGCGAATGTTATTTTTTAACGCCACATCACCAATGATGGGCATAATGGAATATACAGCATGGCCAGTGCCTAGGAGCATGGTTACAAAATATGTTGTAAATGGCCCAAGAATAGTTATTCTTTTTGGATTGTTGCGCAAAACACCTTCGGCAACTTGCAGCATAAACTTAAGGCCGCCTGCAGCCTCAAGCACAGCAGCGCACGTTACCACTGAAAGAATAATAAGCATGACAGCTACAGGGGGTTCTGCTAGGGGCATACGGAAGATAAATACTTCTACCATAAGCCCCAATGCGGCAATGGCTCCAAGACCAACACCGCTAAAACGGCTGCCTAAATAAAGCATGCAAAATAAGAACAAAAATTCTACGTATAGCATAGTATACCTTGTTTTTTAAAAAAATTTACAGTTGCTATATTTATTCGGTACTATCTGTTTTTAGATCTTCCCAATATTGTTCATATATTTTTAGTGCTTCGCCAACATCTAAGGAAAATTCACTGCGAGCTATATTTTCTTCACTTGGAAAAATAAGATCACTTTCAGCATATTCTGCATCAAGCAGAGCCTTCACACCTTTATTGGCAGTGCTGTAATTATATTCTTTTACGCATGCAGCAGCTATGTCTGGACGCAGCATAAAGTTAATAAATGCATGGGCATGGTCTTTACTTTCTGCCTTCGCAGGTATGGCAAAATTGTCAAGCCAAAGGGGATTTCCTTCCTTAGGATAGATAAAAACAAGATTAGGATTTTCATTTTTAGCAATGAAGGCGTCTCCATTCCATATAAAGCCGGCCATGACTTCTTCGCTGATGAGAGCTTGTTTTGCTGCGGTTACATCAAAAATACGCACATGGGGCTTGATGTTTTTAAGCCATGTATAGGCAGCTTTTATTTCGGCTGGGTCTGTGCTGTTAACAGAAGAGCCTGTAGCAAGAAGGGCTGCACCAAATGTGTCACGTAAGTCATCGGCAAGTAGTAATTTTCCCTTAAACTCAGGGCGCATAAGGTCATTCCATGAAGTGATTTCCTTAGGGTCTACAGCGTTTTTGTTGACCATAAAGCCCTGAACACCCCACATATAAGGAATGGAGTACTTATTCTTAGGATCAAATGCTTGATTGAGCGTGAGCGGGTCAAGGTTTGTGATGTTTGGAATTTTGCTTTTATCAATGGGCCAAAGTAATTGCGCATCACACATAAGCTTAATGAAATATGCAGAAGGAACCACAATGTCATAGCCTTTGCCGTCAAGCAATTTAAGTTTGGCATACATAGCTTCATTGGATTCATAGGTAGTATAAATAACTTCTATGCCGGTCTCTTCAGTAAAGGTATCAAGTACATGCTGCGGAATATATTCTGACCAATTGTAAACATAGAGCTTTTTACCTTCTTCCGCATTCACAATGTGTGCTTCGGTAAAAATTGCAATACAAAAACACGTACAGAGGAAAATTTGTAGTATTTTTTTCATCTTATTTTTTTCTCCATTTTCCAAGAGACCATGCCATGACAACCAGCAGTATAGAAGCTATAAACATAACCGTAGAAAGGGCGTTTATATCAGGTTTCATGCCAAGGCGTACCATGGAATAAATTTTTAGAGGAAGCACCTCAAAAGAAGGGCCAGTAACAAAAAAGCTAATTAATACATCATCCATAGACAGGGTAAAGGCTAAAAGCCAGCCTGCCAATACGGCAGGAATTATAAGTGGTAAAATAATATGATAAAACGCTTGCCATTCTGTGGCTCCAAGGTCACGTGCTGCTTCCACAAGGCTTTCGTCAAATTCTGTCATACGTGCAAGCACAGTAATAGTTACAAAGGGTAAACAAAGAGTTGTGTGCGCAATAATTAAGGTAACAAAACCAAGGTCTACACCTAGAGCAATAAAGAAAATAAGTAAGGATATGCCCATAACAATATCCGGCGATACGGTTAAAACATATATAGATCCGTGTAACAGTTTACGTAATGGGAAGCGATACCTATGCAAAGCAACAGCAGCTAATACTCCTAATATGGTAGAAAGGCTTGCTGCTAAAATAGCCACCGTGAGTGAGTTTATTGCAGCATCTACTAAAGAACTATTATTTGCTAAAACATTATACCACTTTAAGGTAAAACCGCGCCAATCTGTGGAGTATCGTGCACTGTTAAAAGAATATAGCACAACCACCAATATGGGCAAGTATAAAAATGCATATACAAGCCAAAGCCAAATTTTACTAAGCCTTTGTAACATTATGTGCCTTCTTTAAATATATCTTGTGCACTGTGTGCATATTTTGTGGCTAAGCGGTATAAAAGAAGTAGCAAGATGAGTAAGAGGGTTAAAAAAGAGCTTGCCGTTGCTCCAAGGGGCCAATCGCGAGCCACGAGAAATTGATTTTTGATAAAATTTCCCACAAGTAGGCTTTTGGCTCCGCCTAAAATTTCTGGAATATAAAAAGCCCCTAAGGAAGGTAAAAATACAAGCATGCTACCGGCAATAATGCCCGGTAAAGTGAGGGGAAGAGTAATATGCCAAAAGGTGCGTATGGGCCCTGCGCCAAGATCTCTGGCTGCTTCTGCATAGCGTGGATCAAGTTTTTCTATGCTGGCATATAAAGGCAAAATCATAAAGGGGAGAAAGGTGTATACCATGCCTGTAAATACCGCAAAATTACTGTACATAAGCGATATGGGCTCTGCCGTTATACCAAACCACACCAATATGGAGCTTATGATACCCTTGGCCTTCAAAATGGCAATGAGTGCATAGGTGCGAATGAGTGAATTTGTCCAAAAAGGAATAATGACCAAGAGTAAAAGCCAAGGTCTTCGTTGTGCACTGGCCTTGGCCATAGCAAAGGCAAAAGGATATGCAAGTATAAGACATATGAAGGTACTTGCAAGGGCTATCCAAAATGATTCCCACAAGATACTACTGTATTTGGGATCCATAAGGCGTGCATAATTTTCAAAGGTTAACACCGGCAAAACAAAATCTGTAGTGCCACGCTCAAGCACGGTGATTACAAGCAAGCCTATGTTTGGCAATAGGGCAAACAGCGCTAACCAAAGTGCAGTGGTGATAATACTCAAAGAGCGCAAAAAGTTATTCTTTTTTATATATTGTTTATTTTTCATAAGGCTCATGTGGTAATACAACTTCCCATCCACTCACCCAAGTAACATAGACTTCCTCGCCGCGTGGATAGTTAATATCTATACCATCTTCATCAAAAAATTCAGCACCTATAAGTGGTATAGCACTTTGTGAAAGCTTTACGTGAATATCTACTGTAGCTCCCTTATAGATGCTGTCTTCAATATGTGCCGTAAGCATAGGCCCAACAGGTCGAGGTTCGTAGGTGTGGTAAATGCGTAAATCTTCAGGGCGTATCAGCACATGCACCCTATCCCCAAGAGCAAAGGAATGTGTACTTTTTACCGGAAAAAGGGTGTGCTCAATGCGCACGTGATAGCAGTCTTTTTCAATGGATTCTACAATACCCGGAAGAATGTTTATTTCTCCAACAAATTTAGCAACATAAAGATTTGTGGGGTTTTCGTAAATATCTTGAGGTGAACCTTGCTGTACAATATGCCCATTATCCATAACAACCACTCTGTCAGACATGGCAAAGGCTTCTTCTTGGTCATGGGTAACAAAAATGAAGGTAATATTAAGATTACGCTGGATTTGTTTGATTTCCCTTTGCATTTGACAGCGCAATTTATAATCAAGTGCGCTAAAGGGTTCATCTAAGAGCAATACCAATGGTTCGTTTATAATGGCTCTGGCAAGGGCTACGCGTTGTTGCTGGCCTCCAGAAAGCATGGATGGCTTGCGTGCAGCCACATGTTCAAGGTGAACCATGTGCAAGGCTTCTTGAACCTTTGTTGTGATGGCATTTTTTGCAAGACCCTGCATACGCAAGCCAAAGGCTACATTGTCAAAGATAGTCATATGCGGGAATAAGGCGTAATTTTGAAAAACTGTATTTACTTGTCTTTGTTCCGGTGGTGTTTGGGTAACATCTCTATTGCCAATATACACCTTGCCGGAATCAGGTTGTTCAAAACCTGAAAGAATACGTAAAATTGTCGTTTTTCCGCAACCGGAAGGGCCAAGCAGTGTAAGAAACTCTCCATTTTGTATGGTTAAGTCAATACCGTTTAGGGCTATATCTGTACCAAAAGATTTGGTAATTCCCTGTAATGCAATAAGAGGGGGAGCTTGATTCATATTTCTCACACGATAAAAGATCAAAAAAAGTGTATTCGTTTACTTTTATTACAACTAGATTTATCGAGCTACTCGATACTTAGCAACACATTTCCATGTGTTGCTAAGAAAGGCACGTTACCTCCAAATACCGCTTTGCGGCCACCAAAAACAAGTGCATGAAATGCGCATTTCTGGTGACTTGTGGTATGCTAGAGGCAGTTTTTCAATAGCCTGTTATCGAATAAAGTTTGTCCAGGCTCTGGGTTCTTTTTCTGGTAGGGGCACTGTATCCTTGGCTGCTTCTATACATTTCAAAAGCCAAGCCATATTACGCCCAAGCACACGCATGGTTTGCATGCCTTCAAGGTCTTCGCGAGCTTGTTCTGGTGTATTTCCATGAACTTGAGGCCAATATTGCGTGGAGACTATAGGCATTTGAGCAATAGTAAAAAACTTTTGTAAACAATCAATGGCGGCGGTTGATCCTGCACGGCGACAGCTTACAATAGCAGCACCCGGCTTAAAGGCAAAAGGATCAGATTTATAATAAAACATTCTGTCTAAGGCTGCGCATACCGAAGGATTGGGGGCGGCATAGTATACTGGCGAGCCCACAATTAGGCCATCACTGGCTTTTAAAAGGTCAATCCATTCGTTAATGGGGTCATCTTTAAAAATACAATATCCTGTATCAACACATTTTTGGCAAGCTATACATCCGCGAATGGCTTTAGTACCAATGTTTACAATTTCAGAACCAACGCCTTGGCTGTGTAGGGTGCTGGCAATTTCTTCTAGAGCTGTTCTTGTACAGCTTTGTTTGCGAGGGCTACCACAAATAAGCATTACTTTCATAATAATGTACCTCTTTATTTAGCTAAAATGTTAGAAAAAATATATCTACTGACTGAAAATTTGCATATCTTTTAAGCTTAAAACTCTTCTGCGAAAATGGAAAGAACCTTCCAAAAGACCAGAAAAATCTCCTAACATTTTTACAGAAAATTGCGCTTTTTCTCCGTGAACTTGTACTTGGGCAGTACCATCACTCCAGCGAAAATTTCCACTACGGCCAGCATCAAGTGTAACACGAGAATCAAAGAGTGAAAACGTTTCAGGAGGAGTATATTCCATTTTACGTTCCAATGCATCTCGTAGTGCGCCAATGGAAAGTCCTACGCTGTCTGCCAAGGCATGCACATGATTACTTTCTAAGGTACCGTTAATACCACGCACCATGAAGTTTCGTGAATCAACACGCCCAGAACCTAGTGTTGCATGTAAATATTGGCTGGGCTGCCCAAGAGAGTTAAGAAATGACTTAAAGTCTGCGTGTATGTTTACGCCATTTGCTTGGGTTGGAATATGTGTAAAAAGCGATATCCAGCGCCCATGATCCATATGCAATTTTATGTGTCCGTCAACCCAAGGCCAGCGTCTTTTGAGCCGTGGTAAGGCATATGCAAAACCAATTCTTGACTCTGTGGTTAAGCCGGGCATGGCCAAGTGAAAATCTTCAAGCTCCAACTGCCAAACATCAGCTTCATCATGATAGCCTCCCAAAAACCATTTGGTTTTAAAGGTGCCAACACCCATATCAAAAATATCTCCAAACCGTAAAAATGCTGTGCCCACAAGACCGCGAGGCAGTCCATCAACTGTAAAATCTTGGTTGCTTACATCTGTAGGTGCAGGCTTTGGATTGATAGTGCTTTTTTCTACTTCATCAGTTTCAGTTGCAGGTGCTTTTTTTCTCTTAAAGGCAGTGCCGGCAGGGGCATTGGCTGCATCTACTGAACTTGCATGTATGCTAAAAAACATTGTATTAATAGGTCCTTGTGGCAGGGTAATGTGAGGGCTTTCTGCTTTGATGCGTATGGCAAAGGGTGAATCGTGTGTTGATTTTTGTGGTATTTTAGATACCAGTGCAGGCTTTTGTGGGCCGTGAATGCGCTGTTGCTCAGGAGTTGTAGTATGTATAATTTGCCTTAGAGTTGAAAAAATGGTTTCTGTGGCTAAGTGTATATGGCGCGCGAGTATGGAGTAATCGTTGTTAGCAATGGTAAAATTAGGAAAATCGCGTTCTTGTTGTATGGGGGGCAATGGCTTTGTCCACCATAGGGTATATTCTCCACTGCGTCCCATGCTGGCATCTATGGTTAAAGGACCTTTAACGGGTTGTTCGTCAGTATTGATGCCTGTCATGCGAGCTAAGGTGCCTATGTCATCTATGGAGAGACGAAAAAGCAATCCCAAACCGGCTTTAGGCGCCATTCCGGCGCTGCCCGAAAGCGTAAATACAGGCTTACGTACAGGGCTATGAATGGTCACATCGCGTAACACAAAATTAGCGCCGTCCCATAAAAATTGTGCTCCGGCTGTAGATGCTTTGATTTTTTGATTATCTTCCACAAGCCTCATGCCAAAACGATTTATGAGTTTGCCTTGCACTGGATTTTCTTTAGATGGGGGCCATGCAGAAATGTGCCCCAAAAAGCGCGATCGAGTCCAGATGCTTTTAATGCCGGGTACAAAATGGGAGGTAAGTAGGGCATCACGTAAGTGCCAGCGAAAATCTATATTTCCTGCATCAAAATCAAGAGATAAAAAAGTAAGTAAGTTTTTTTTATCAAAGAGTTCTGTTCTTTTAACGCCTTCAGTTGAATCTTCTAAATGCTTACGAAGGCGGCGTAAAGAAAGTTTCACATCCTTAGGTAAATCGTGCACGGAGGGTAACACCCACTGAGAAGAAATAGCAGTGGCCGCTAGCATTGTGCTGCGCAATCGTAGTTGTTCTGCAGCAATTTGCCCGTGCAAACGAGCAGAAATGCGTAAATCGCGCCCTGTTTGACCTAGTTGGAAACGTACAAGCTCAAGTTCACCTATATCAATGGCAAGCCATGGGGGTAAAAAAGTTATACGTTCAGGCTCTTTTTCTGGGGAGTCTGCCACAGGCTCTTGGGAAGTATATCGAGGAAAGCGTGGCATGCGCACGCCAAGTAGAGTGCCAATTTTAAGTCCTATCACAACCTTATCTTTTAATAAGGTTTCGGCATCCAGTAAATTGTCAATGAGTTCTTCAGGTGTTTTCTTTTTGTCTTTAGTGTCTTGTGTGGCGTTTTGGCTAAGCTGTACATTGCCTTGAGTGTCACTATGAAAAGAATTTTCATGTACATTAGGCATTTGCGCAAGTGGATCATGGGTTGAGATAAGATTTTTAGATATAGCGTCGTTTGCGGTATATTGCCAAATTGCGGCTATTGCGCGTACAAGGCTCTGCCATTGAGGATATAGGGTTCCTTCATCTACATAAAGCCATGGCCCAAAGCCGTCATTGACGCGCATGTCGCGAATTTGTATACGCCCGTCCCAAAATCCGCCAATGCCCCCAATGTGTACATGTAGGCCATACTCTTTGCCAGCAAGATTAATTTGTTTGGTGACTATGTCTCGTAAATGCGTTTCGGCAAAGGGAGAGGTTATATACGCCAGGCTTGCCAGGATTAAAATTAAGGGAATAAGTATTACGCTTAAAGAAAACAGTACAATACGCTTCCACACAGAACGTTTTTTTTGCTTTTTACGGACTGTATGAGCCGTATTTTGGGCAAAAGAATCTTCGTGCAGTAATGTTTGTGCAAGTTCTTCTAATGATTGCAAGCGTGTTTTTTGGGAACGTAATCCCTTAAAAAGCCTAAACACTATATGCTCCTTGGGCATGGGTTGCCCTGCAAACAATATTTCATACGCAAGTACGTAAATGTAATTTGTGCTAAAGTTCCATGTTTATTATAAGCATTACAACTAAAAGAAGCAATGCTTTACAAGTCATGATATAGAGTTAAAAATCATACTGAGTATGTCTTGCAGCAGCGCATAACTATGCCATGGCATTTGGCATGGGCAAGTAGTAAAAATCATATAGTATGTAAAATTATGCACTGTAGTATAATAGCTTTATGGTGATTTCAAGGAAAGTTTTTAATGATATTTTTGGGTATAATGATAGAACTTGAAAAATGCATGAGTATAGTATGTGTGCTATGAAAAATGTTAATAAATACAGCTTGTGCTCTTGTTTGCAAGTGCGTAATTGCATAGGCTTTAATGCCTTTTGTTCGTTGACAATGTTTTTTTTATGACATAGAATTAAAAGATTGTAAAATATACGTATATTCTTTGCGTAAATGTTTTTGCTAGTATACTATATCTTTATCGTAATGCGCCATAAATACACGCATTGCGTATGCTGAAGTATGCGTTTCGATGTAGGGATACGATTTGATTGTATAGTAAATACAATGCATTTTTGATATTATAAAAACGTACGCTCCCTTACGTTTTGCATAAGGTTAGTTATGTCGCTTAAGGCTATTTTTTCATGTATTCTCATAAGCTTTTTAGGAATTTTAAGTTTTGTTTTTTGGCAAAATTGGCGTGGCCTTGAATTGATTTCTCAATTAAATGGTACCATTATTATCGCCAAGGGCGTGCAAGGGCATATTCAAAACGCAGATATTGGCCTATTAAGCTTTATTATTAATCCCAAAGAAGAATACCAAGAAACATTTTTGCAAGAAATTACCTTAGCGCAAAATATTGCAAAACGTACTCTTTTGGACTTTGATAATGAAGCCCAGCAAGAAAGAGTTCAAATACTGCGCGACAACTTTCCTGAACTTTTAGAGTCTTTTGAAACCTATCGAGTGCTTATTAAAGCACAAGCAGTGAATTCACAAGTACATAAAAAATACGAACAAGAAATTTTAGAACTATTAACACCTGCCTCTGACCAACTTTTTTTAGATAGAGATTTTGAAGCTTCAAGTTTCATTGCGCAAATTCAACAAAGTGTTCTGTATGCTGCGAGTACGCAACATCTTGAAACTTTGGAGAGCTCCTTAGAAAAACTTCAAGTCATAGTAAAAACATATCCTAAGCATAATATACTTTATAAACCGCTAATTACCTATGTACGTAATCTACAAATTTATGTTGAAAGGCTTTTTTCCATAGATGTTTTGCGCATACAGTTGCAAAATATTATGGCAAAAATTCTTAGCGATGTAGAAGAAATAAATGCTTTTACTTTGCAGAAAATCGAAAATGAGCAGGAGAATATTCAGTGGGCTAGTGTGCACACAGGGGGAGTGGTCTTTGCTTTTTCGCTGATTATACTTGTCTTGCTGATTAGACGTAGCAATGAAATATTGCAAAAAATACATACTTTTTCAAAAAAAGTTGCTTTGGGTGACTTTACAGCTAAACTTGAATTAAATCCTAAAACCATTGAAGTTGGGCAAATTTCACAATGGGTAAACGAAGCGTTTACTAACGTTTCAAATAAAATCTTTTGGTTTGAAAGTGTCTTAAATTCCATGCGCACTGCCATGGTTGTTGTGGACGAAGAATTTCGTTTTACCTTTTACAATAATGTTGCTGCTATGCGCATTGGTATGCCCATTGAACAGGGAATAGAACAATCTTGTAAAAGTATTTGCCCTGATTACATGTGTAATACTGCACGTTGTCCCTTAGTACGCATGCGTGAAATTAATGAAAAGAAAGGTTTTTTTACTAAATCTTTACAAATTAAATTTTCACATGAATCTAAAAAATACTCCATAAGTTGTGTAAATCTTTTTAGTGCAGACCAAAGTCATGCCGGATATATTTTACATTTGCGTGATATTACTAAGGATGAACAAATGCATCAACGAGCTCTTGCTGCATCTCAAGCAAAGAGCAATTTTCTCTCAACCATGAGTCATGAAATTCGTACCCCTATTAATGCTATACTGGGATTTTTACAAATTTTCGATAGAAAAAACCTTTCTCAAAAACAATTAGAACAAATGGATAAAATTGGTGTGGCCTCGTCTTCGTTGCTTGCCATCGTCAATGATGTTTTGGATTTTTCTAAGATTGAAGCAAACGCTCTTGAGATAAAACACCTTCCTTTTTGCTTATCTAAAACTGTTGATGCTGTAACGAGTATTATGACTTTTGCCGCTTCTGAAAAAAACTTACATCTGCATGTGCATGTAGATCCTGCTATCCCAAAAACTCTCATGGGAGATGCACAAAAAATTGAACAAGTGTTGATGAATTTAACAAATAATGCCATTAAATTTACTGAAAAAGGCTCGGTGCACATCGATGTAGCCTTAAGCTCTTCAATATTACCAACAAGCTCAACACAAAAGCAAAAAGTAGAGGTTTTTTTTAGTGTAAAAGATACAGGCATTGGTATGAGTGAAGAAACACAAGAGCGTATCTTTACTCCCTTTACTCAGGCAGATAATTTTTTTACAAGACGTTTTTCTGGAACGGGTATTGGCTTAAGCATTAGTCAAAATATTGTAAAGCTTATGCATGGAACCATGACTGTAGAATCTACCCTGAATCAAGGCTCAAACTTTAGTTTTACAATTCCTTTTGAGGTAGCTGATGCTTCATGCATAACGCGCGAGCAAGCATTAGGATTGCCAACAGAAAATGGCTGTAGCACTGGTTCTTATGCAGGAAAGCATGTTTTGGTTGTAGAGGATAATCTTATTAATCAAGAAATCGCACAAGCGTTGTTAGAATCTGAAAATCTCGTGGTAGATTTAGCTGAAAATGGGCAAGAAGCCATAAATATACTTAAAGAAAAAACGTATGATGCTATTTTTATGGACATGCAAATGCCTGTTATGAATGGCATTGAATGTACAAAACGTTTACGCAAGCAGGCTCTTGATCACAAAGACAGCTTTAATGAAGAGGCCGCATGGCTTGCCACTGTACCTATTATAGCCATGACAGCCAATGCTTTACTTGAAGATAAAAAACGTTGCCTTGATGCAGGTATGAATGCGCATATTGCTAAGCCCATTGAGATGCATGTGTTACAAGCAGAGCTTAAAAAATGGTTGTGCGCATAACATATGCTTTTGGTGATACAAACACGTTTGTTATAGGCAACGTGAGCGATATATAAAGAGAGTGCTGTGTCTGCTGCTGTAAATTTTATTACGTTAGCAAATGGCGTTTGTTGGCCTTATGTAATTCGTCTTTCTTCAAGGGTGCGAAGGGTAAAGTGTAGTATTAGCAGTCATGGGAAGACAGAATTAATTTTGCCACAAAAGCATACCTTGAATCGACATGAAGTGGACGATATTGTCACTTCTATGCTACCTTGGATGCATAAAACCATTAATAAGCTCTTTGTTGCGCAAGATCAGGCGCGCATAGCAAAACACCTTATTCAAGAAGCACAAGGCCTCTTGGACCTTGAAGAAACGCTACCTCAAAGTATTTCCTTGCCCCTACTTAATGAGACATGGCAAGTCATTATACAATGCGCACCCTCTCATGAGCAAAAAACAAATACAAATGCTCGTGTCATACTTAAAGAGCATCTTTATTGCCACGATTCAGGCCAAGGCCAACTTGTGCTTATGATGAAGGATACCTCTGATACACAAATGTGCTGTCAGGTATTACAAAAATGGCTTAAATATAAGGCACGGGAGATACTTACTGTAAAAACTCATGAGCTTGCCAAGAGCTTGCACCTTCATGTGGCTAAGGTGCGTATAGGGGCACAGCGTGGACGCTGGGGAAGTTGTTCAAGCAAACATCATATTACATTGAATTGTCGTTTATTGCTAATTTCTCCGCATCTAGCTGAGCATGTTATTTTGCATGAATTGTGTCATATCGTGCACCTTGATCATTCTATACAATATAGATCCTTGCTTGAAAAATATGCTCCGCATTGGAAAGAGTATGAAAAAGCATTGCATCAAGCTTGGAAGCATTTACCTGCATGGGTTCTTGTGTCTCCAAAAAAATGTAAGGACAAGCTCAATTGACATTGAAAAAAATACATTTGTTTGCGCACCGTAAAATGAGCCAGAACTTGTTTCTGGCGGCCGCAAAGCGGCATTTGGAGTGGGCGTGCCTTTCTGGACAGCGCATGAAAATGTGTTGTTCAGCGTCGACTAAATAATGGTGGGGGGGCATAACAGGCTGTTACGCCTTCCCACCATGCAATACTATGTTAAAAAAGTCCTTTTACCTTACCCGTATCAACATCAACATCAATTTTTCTAAAGGAAGGTGAGGACCCTGTTCCAGGCATAAGAACAATATCGCCTGCCACTGGTGCCACAATACCTGCGCCTGCAAAGTGTAGCATATCACGAATATACAGCTTCCAACGCTGGGGAACGCCTTTAAGCTCTGGATTGTCAGAAATGGAATATTGAGTTTTTACCATACAAACGCCAAGTTCGTTGGCATTGGGTAGAGCTTGGTAGGTAGCCATTTTGCTACGGGCTTTTTGTGAATATTCAACACCGTCAGCACCATATACTTCCCAAGCAATGCGTTCAATGCGCTCAGCAAAGCTTGTAGTATCATCGTAAAGATATTGAAAGGTGCTTTTTTCGTTACATGCGTCCATGACAGCATCACTAAGTTCAAGAGCTCCTTCTCCTCCTAATTCCCAATGCCGAGACACAGCAAATCGCGCTCCGGCAGCTTCGCAAATTTCTCGGATTCGCGAAATTTCAGCCGTAGTATCTGTGGCAAACGAATTAAGACACACAACAGGAGGAACACCTGACTGACGCACTATTTCAAGGTGATGTAAAAGGTTTTCACATCCTTTTTCTACTGCCCCTATATTTTCTTTTTGATATGCTTCAGGTAAGGGACGCCCCGGAGCAGGTGAAGGAATGCCGCCGTGATTTTTTAGAGCACGTACCGTGGCCACAATAACCGCAGCATCAGGGCTTAGGCCACTGGCGCGGCATTTTAAATTCCAAAATTTTTCATAGCCGATATCAGCACCAAAACCAGATTCTGTAACATGGTATTCACTACACTTAAGACCAATGTAATCAGCTGTAATAGAGCTTTGTCCAAGGGCTATATTGGCAAAAGGGCCTGCATGCACAAGCACAGGCTGACCTTCCATTGTTTGGATAATATTAGGCTTAACAGCATCAACCATCCATGCGGTCATGGCCCCTGCCACTTCTAAGTCTTCGGTAGTAATGGGGTTTCCGCTGGTGTCCTTGGCTACAATGATTTTACCCATGCGCTGGCGTAAGTCAGCAAGGTCTTTGCTTACAGCCAAAATAGCCATAACCTCTGAGGCAACGGCAATATCAAAATGTGAATGCATCATAAAGCCATTGCGATTACTCCCATTGTCTAGGCCAATAATAATGTGGCGTAAAGCTTGGCAGCAAAAATCCATGGCCCAGCCCATGGAAACCTTGGTGGGGTCTATGTTTAGGCGCTTCATGCCTGAAAGACGTTCAAGAGTTGCATCATCGTAATTTCTTTCGTGCTGCATGCGTGCTGTAAGAGCTGTCATGGCAAGGTTATGCGCATTGGTCACCGCATTAATGTCTCCAGTAAATCCTAAGGAATAAGGAGCTAGGGGAATGCATTGCGAAAGGCCACCGCCTGCAGCTGAACCTTTAATTCCCATGGTGGGACCGCCTGAAGGTTGGCGAATTGCTGCAGAGCTTTTCTTGCCCCTTTTGCCAAGGCCTTGTACCAAACCTATAGTGGTAGTGGACTTGCCTTCACCCAAGGGGGTGGGAGTGATGGCTGTTACATTAATATATTTTCCATTGGGAGTATTTTTTACTCGCGCAAGAGTTTTTGTGTAGTCAATTTTTCCCATACTATGACCAAATGGAAGTAGTTCATCTTCTTCAAGGCCCATTTCTCGAGCTATATGACTGATGGGAAGCATTCGTGCTTCTGCTGCTGCGGCCAATTCCCAATCGGGGTGTTGTGTTGGGGTAAGTTTCATAATAATTCCTTTGTTCTTTACGATAGTCGAATCTGAACAACACAATGTTAAGAGTCCTGCACAATTACTTTTTCAGTATAATTTTGTGAAAATTGTAAAAAA
>CAYJOQ010000038.1:0-17193 GCA_964371825.1 uncultured Desulfovibrionaceae bacterium | reverse complement strand
AGAACTTAAAGTTAAAATAGAAAATAAAACAAAATACATGTTACCTCTCAAAAGCATTTATTAAATTAAGAATAATGACTGCATGTTTAAATATATATATATATATTTAAAAACAATAAATATTAAAATGGAAACAAGCTGTTTGCAGGTAAGCAAAAGCTCTATTTCTTTTTCCAACAATTTAGCCTTACACAAAGGTGCCAAAATAGTAGAATACAGATGCTCAAGTTGGTCAGCCTTAGCATATATAAAGGGAACCTTAAAAGAAAACCGTCGCATGGCAGCTGCATCCATGGAAGTGCGTCTATTAGACGTACAAATACAAATGCCTCTAAAAGTTTCAAGCTGGGTCAAAAATTCATTAACTTGTGTCACTTCCCAAGAACGTATGGCTGATTCTCGCGAATAAATAAAACTATCAGCCTCGTCTATAACTAAGATATGCCCCTGCTTTTCTGCAGTGTAAAAAGCTTTAGCAATATTTTTTTCCGTTTCTCCTACAAAGGGACTGAGCAAATCGCTGGCTTTTTTGATAACGCACTCACGCCCAAGCTCCTGCGCCATATATTGCGCTAGTGCTGACTTGCCTGTGCCAGGAGGGCCATAAAAAAGACTCCAAAAAATCCAGCATAGCAGAAGAACAACCCAAATAAGCTGTAATATTCTTACGAATGCGCTGTACTTCTCGGGGTATGGGTACTTTTTTAGAAAGAGCACAAGAGCTGAGAATTATGTCCTGCAACACGGGATGCAAGGCTGTGTGCTCCTGCCAAATATCCTCCAACAAGGAATTATAACGCTGTGCACTGATGGTTTTCAGCTCCTCCACAAGCCCTTGCCTTTTGCGATTGGAAATAACCTTGCAAGTGCTCTTGTCATTCAACACACCTCTCAAAGCTTTGACTATGCCGTCAAGACCGTTTTGCGCATAGGCAAGACATTCAAAAAATGACGAATTCACTTGCGCCTTTGACATAAGCGCACGGCAAAGCCATTGCTTGATTTTATACTGCATGTACCTTTGCGATGGATCGGTAGCAATTTGAGGGGTAATCGTAGACGATATGTGCGGTTTGATTCTACGCTGATGTGACATGATGTTCTCCTAATGTTTTTTGGAGAGTGCCATGTCATCGTTTCAAATTATAAAACGATAGGGAGAAAAATATAAACTCTAAAGATACGCTTGTTGCCCTATTTTTGGTGAAGAACGTGACGAATATATGGAAGAAAAGCTCATGTACCGAGCCATGCGCGAAGACTTGGAAGAGCAAAAAAACGCACTTATAAGACTTTGTCAGGGTATTAAGCAGGACTATGATTTAGATTTAGATTAACTTTTATTGACATACACTTCGCGACAACACAAAAAACACTCCACCAAGGGCAACATAACAGTCTACAACAAAAGAAAAATATATATATCTTAGCCGCATCAGAAACGTTTCATCCTTACATACTTTGCATACTTTGCTAACGTTCCCCTCTGCTCTAGAACGTATCTCATAACTCAGCTAGTGCTGAATTATGTTATATCACTGCGCCTACCTATGAAGGGCAAAAACTTGTACAGGCGGTACTTCCTTCCATGGTCAGAATTAACTACACATATGCACAAGATTCCATCATACCCACGCACATATATTGCGATAACAGATTGGTATGGGAATGTGTATGGTGCGATGCCATAAGGCCTTCAGTCCTCGTTGATGTGATACAGGGTACACGTTATGAATGGAAATACATTAAGAACATAAAAACGCCCCCAAAACCAGAGCAGCATCGTTTTACATATTACTTGGACACACTTCACTCATAGTCGGTGTTTAAGTAAGTGTCAAACGGATAGAATAGTTTTGAGGAGTGCCCCATGCCAAAAACCTATTCACCAGAAGAACTAGTACTTTTTCAAAGAGTTGGCCATATTTTACGCAGCCATAGAGCGTGTTGCAACATGCCCCAAGAACAACCGGCATAGGCCGGCATCAACGTCACCTATTTGAGTGAAGTTGAGAGTGGGATAAGGAGTGTAAGTTTGCTGAACTTGGCGAGGCTGGCAGAGGCCTATGGCCTGCACCTGGGGGAAGTTCTTCAACAAAGGTAAATCTCATCTAAACTTGACACCAAGCAACTTAGCACTTAATTTAGCACTATATTCAACATCTTTTACGGAGTCTTTTATGGACATTATCCTTGCCACACAATCGGTCAGCGTTACGGAATTAAAGCGTAATTTTACTAGCATACTTCATGCTGCAGAGGGTGAGCCTGTGGCTGTGCTCAACCATAACAAGCCAGAGGCGTATCTTGTGCCTGCTGCCTATTATGAAAAACTCATACAACTTTTGGAGTATATGGAAGACGTGGAAGATGCTCGCCTAGTGCAAGAACGTCAAGATGGCCCCTTTGTAGAGGTTAGCCTCCATGAGCTCTAACCCCAGCTACAGCCTACGCTTCCACACCCTTGCTCTAAAAGAATGGCAAAAGCTCTCCCCCACCACGCGCGAACAGTTCAAGAAAAAGCTGGCCGAACGTCTGAAAAATCCTCATATCCCTTCCGCACGGCTCCACGGCATGGAAAATTGTTACAAAATCAAATTGCGCAAAGCCGGTTTCCGACTGATATATCAAGTTGATGATGGCATTATTACCGTTTCCGTTATTTCCGTGGGTAAACGAGATAAACTGGAAGCCTATGTGCAAGCGGCAAAACGCCTAGAAAAGTAATTTTATATAAGGAATTTCTATAAAAAACAAAACCATCGTGTCTCTATGTCTATGTGGATTTCTATGCTTAGGCGCACTTGTACAGGCTCCCGATGCCATAAGCGCACAAACCAAAACAGTACGCGGCGAACTGAGTTTTGGCTACACAGGCGGAGGAGCCACTAGCGTTACCAATGCATCTGGAAAAGGTGTTATGGTTCCTAATTCATCCCAAAACGCTCAATTAATAATGTCCGTTTGCAGGAAACAAATGAAACCCTGCGAAGTTACCTACACCGTAGACAAGAAGGGCAATGTAAAAGTATTAAAAGTTAATAAACTTGATAGATTACCATAAATCCTTAACTAGCATATATTCACAACATATATGCTAGTTAAGGGCACTCATTGCAGCAAATCAAAACCTACGAAGCATTGATGCAAAAAAGTATATCCCTTACCATATCTCGTACAGATTGATATAGCCATTTTCAGCAGGCAGGAGGCGACTGTGCATTCAAATTTTGATTTTTTGCAAGATGAATTTCCCTTGCTATTCCAAATAGCCACCACAGCTGAAAATTATGTAGTCAGCACTGGCGCTATGGTACGGTCATCATGTCAATAGCATGGGCATTGTATAAAAAAGGCCTCTTGTGTACTACATCATACAAGAATTCACCACATAAGAGGCCTTAAACACTAGCTAAAGTAAATGGTTACTCCATCATAGATATAGAAGTTTTGACCATCGGCTATGGCATCTGCTGCGTCACGTGTGCGGTTACTACCATTAATATTTAAACCATCTTTTTCTACATCAGTATAAGTGAAATCAGTTATGGTTATGGAACTACCATCTGTTCCACGAATACCAAAATAGTCAACACCAGTTCCTCCAGTAAGGCTTCCTGCATTTTGTGAATCAATTGTAATGTAGAAAGTATCCCTACCATCTCCACCTTCAATACTGCCCCCACTCATGCTTGATAAAACATGCCCAGCACTGGATCTACTGCCCACTTCAAAACGATTTTCATGGTCATTACCTATTATAGTTCCGCCTGTCATATCTCCCGTAATTTCAAATCTATTGGTATCAGTATCCTTATTTCCAGAACTACTAATAATATTCCCACCATGCATATTGCTTATATTAAAATCGCTCCAACCATCCCCAACATTAATGGTAGAATTAACCATATCACCTATATTAAAATAACTAGTACCATCTCCAGTTTCAATGCTAGAATTATTCATCTCACCTATATTAAATTCATGAGTAAAATCGTTTGTTTTTATAACACTATTATTCATGGTTGTTATAGTAATATCATCTTGGTGATCAGAGCTTAATTGACTATTATTGCTTGTAATTAGTGTTCCATTATTCATGGTAGTAATCTCAATGTTATTTTCACCTGTACCAAGGTCAATATAACTATTGTTCATAACATTTATCTTAATAAACTCATCGCCACTACTACCTATAAGTTCACCACCATTCATATTAAAACCAATACTATCATCTTCATATCGAGCAATATTAAAATCATCATATATAGCAGCAATAGGATCAAATTCTAAATTAAGCCTACCTCCTTCACCTATACCACCATAGAGCTCTATATTAAACCTACCATCGTGATTGATCAATGTGATTGTATTTGTGAGCGTACTTTCAATTTCCACATCAATATTACCATTTTCATGCACTATTCGTCCACCATTGGCTTCGCTAATTCTTATAGTATCGCCTGAGCTTGTCGAATTAATTACACCTGCATTCAAGACATCTATATGAATGAAATCAGCACTACTTCCACTATCAATAGTGCCGCCATTCATAATACCCACATAAATTCTATCCTCCTGAGCTCCGGTCAAGACTTCGCTATTGTCGTTCAGGCTATTTATATAAATAGTGTCATAACCATTTTGTGTATCAAGTACACTATTGGCAGTCATGCTATTAATGCTTATAAAGTCATCAGAAGTACGGGCAACGCCATAAATCCATCCAGTTTCAATAGTTAACTTCGAATTATGCATATCAAAGCTACCACTATTGCTAGTTAAAACAAAGTCTCCATAGCCATAAAGATCTAAAGAGCCATTGTTCATGCCACCATTTAGATTAATGATATCGGCAAAGTATCCTGAGTTTACATTAGACACACTGCTACTAGTATAGTTTATATTTTCATAATACTTAGAGCTATTTATGGTATAATTAACATTAACCACATCATCTATGGACTTGCTCATAAAGTTAATTGTTAAATCACCAATTTGTAAGGATGACTTACCATTATATTGAGCTGATATGGCACCGGCAGTAAGCTCATGGCCATCAACAAAAAGAGTATCACCATCAAAACCATAGAAATCCCAAAGATTTATGGTGCCAGGAGTACCAGAGAAAATTCTAAATTCATCTGCTCCGCTATCACCTCTTACGTGGTAGTCTATGGAATCAGGATCATTTAGAGTAACAAAAATGGTATCATTACCAGCACCGCCATAAATAAATCCATTGGTAGTATAATTACTTACAGTAATACGGTCATGGCCAATACCGCCATAAACAACGCCACCTTTCAAGCTATTTACTGTGATAGTATCATTACCTTCACCACCAAGGTAGACCCCATAGTTCATGGTATCAATGTTAACGCTATCATTACCCATTTTAGCATTCATAGATGCATTGTAAGCAGAGTTAATACTTATAGTATCATTCATTGCACTACCAATTAAGCTAGCACCACTATACATATCAAAGCCGGCTTGAGAAGAGTTAGTCACAGTAAATGGGCTATTGTTTTCTCCTTCAAGGTGTACAGCACCACCGGCAACAATACCGGCATTTATATATACACTGGCTTTTTCGCCGTCATTATTATATAAAATTTCTGCTCTATTAATGGCTTGGTCAAAGGTAATATTATCCACTTCGGCAAGAAACCTTACTGTAACTCCTTCATGGGTATAAATTCCACCCCCAATTTCTCCAGCTATGGCAGAAGTTATATTATTGCCATTAACAAAGAGCCTATCTCCATTTCCAAAGCCTATCATGGTTACATTTTGGGCATTACTTGCATTTATATTAAAGAGATCACTACCAGAACCACCATCAAGCATTATGTCATTGCCGGTTAGGGTTAGGGTAAAGGTATCATCACCTAAGCCGCCCCTAATGCTTCCACCACTGGCACTTGCAATGCTTATGCTGTCATTACCGCCATTAAGATTTACACTACCCTTGGACATGGTGCCTACGGTAAATACATCGGCATAGTCCGTGGCACTTATGCTGCCACCAACTATATCAAAGGTAGTTGGCCCTTGGTCATAGCCACTGACCTTAAATCCGGCACTGCCTGTAAGGCGTACAACACCATAACTTTCAAGGTCATCATTTAGGTAAAGCGTATCCTGCACACTGCCACTATTGTTAAATGTAACTGTATTACTTAATTGTGTGCTAACAAGAATGATATCCGAAAAGGCATCAGCACCACCATCAATAATGCCACCATTAATATAGCGAACATTTAGAATATCAGCCCCTGCATTACCATTGAGACTACCGCCAGTCATGGAGTATATATACATAACATCATTGGCGCTGGTACCCATAAGACTACCACTGCTCATGCCATAAAAGCCAAATTCTTCAAAGCTTGTAACACTAGCTTGTATATTACTAAGCAGGGTATCTTCATTAATAGTGCTTCTAAGGTATAGATAATCATCACCTTCACCACCATCTAAGATGCCTTGAATGGCATTAACATAAAGGTTATCATCTCCAGAGCCTAGGTAAATGCTACCACCTTGCAAGTCATCCACAGAAACAGAATCCTCACCCCCTCCGCTATCAATAAGCCCACTAAACATGGTCGTTATTTCAATGTTATCGGCATAGGCTTGGGTATAAATTTGGCTATTGCTCATGGTTTCAATACTTATATCATTAGCTACTGCTGCCCCATGAATAGTTCTACTGCTTAAGTTTGATATGGAAAAAACGCCAGAATTATCTACAAAGAGAGAGCCAAAATTTACGGTAATACCATTTTTGCTAAAGCTAGTTTGCCCACCTTGTTGAGCGGCTAAAGCGTCAGCAGTATAGTTAGTGCCTTTAATGAGTAAAGTATCTTCTCTAGCGTCAAAGTCATTAAGGGTTATGGAGCTAGTTCTTGAGCTAGATAGGCTAAATGTATCAGCACCAGCACCGCCTATAACACTACCCTTGGATGCGCCGCTAATGGTTAGATTAAATCTATCATCACCCTCTGCACCATTAATAGTTCCAGCGCTCATGCTTACATTAAAGATGTCATCGCCTGTACTCGCATTTATCGTGCCTCCACTCATGCTAAAGGCAGCACCACTGGCCGTTCTTGCTACATCAAAACCATCACTGCCAAACAGGGTAATATTTGCACCACTTCCAACCCCAGCACTTAGCATGATTTTATCAGCTTCTACAGTAGAGTCATTGTTATCATTGGCAAAAAACACCACACCCTTAAGTTGATTTCTAACAGTAAGAACATCTAAGCCCTCACCACCATCAATGGTGCTGTCTGTTATATTACTAACAGTAATATTATCCTGCCCCACTCCACCATAAATATTAGTGCCTAAGTTAGCAGTTGTTACATTGATGGTATCATTTCCTGCATCACCATAAATATTAGTGTTAGCCGTGGCGGTGCCTACGCTTATAATATTAGAACCACTATCACCATATATTTTAGTGTTTTCTGCAAGACCAGTTACCTTTATAACATCACCGCTGGCGTTAGTTCCGCCGGATTTATCACCATAAATTATAGAATTATACGCATTTTTAACTGTAATAACGTCAGTATCTTCACCACCACTAATTACACCACGATTAAGCGTAGTCATATTAACAGCATCAAAACCAACGCCAGCATCAAGACCAAAGCCACCGTTTACCTCATCACCAATACCAGTGGTCACGGTTATTTGATCATTACCACTGCCGCCCAAAACACTGCCGCCACGCGCTGTTGCTATACTAATGGTATCATTGCCATAGCTAGCATTAATGATGGAATTAGTGCTTATGCCGGTTACTCTGATGATGTCACTGTAAGAAGTGGTATAGTCTACCTTTTCGGGAAGATAATCATTCAAATAATCACCATAAATGGTGGTATCGCTTATATTTTTAAACGTAATAGTATCTACCCCAAAGATTGGAGCACCCCTAGAATTTGTGCCTTGAATAGCTTCTCCACCTACAATCCTGCCTCCAGTAACCGTGCTTATATTAATGCTATCATTACCAGCATCACCACTTACATAACCATCATGCATGGTAGTTATGGTGAATTTGTCATTACCTTCACCGCCATAAATCACGGCATCACTAGTAATTTCATAAGCACTCATGCGGTCATCACCTATGCCAGCGTCAATGGATAATCGCTCACCAAGTATAGAGTAAGCAGTTAGTACATCATTACCATGCCCTAAGAATATATTGCTATATATAGCATAAGTTGCACCAGACTGAGCTTTAATGCCAAGGGTTATAGTGTCGTTTCCGCCACTTGATATGGTTTCATTATGAATATTTTCAGCATCGGTATAAATATCCGCATTGGACACATTACCTTTAAGAATAAGATTATCATTACCAGCGATGAAGGTTTTAGCGTTTACAATTTGCGCATCACCATAAATACTTACACCATTTTGGAAAAATAAACCTGAAAGATCACCATTTACGGCAATAACATCATTGCCTGCCTTGAAGGTACGGGGACCAGCAACATTGGAACTTATGGTATTTGAATCACCACAAATTGAGGATTGCCTACCAAGGCTATCAATAATAAATTTATCTGCACCAGTGCTTACATTGTTTGCAAGACTAACAAAGTATTCATCCCCACATACTTCACCACCGCTCATACTTGCTATATCAAAACTGTCATTGCCAGTGGCACCACGCACCAAGCCATTAGACATTTGCTCAATGTCAAAGATGTCATTATCTTCACCACCACTAACTCTACTGTACTCAGAGGTCATGCTTGCAATGTTAAAGCTATCCTTACCAAGTCCGCCAAATACATTACTTTGTAGTATGCTATTAATTTCAAAGCTATCGTTGCCACTATCCCCACTAACATGTCCATTAGCATCATCTAAAACATTGATATTAAATACATCATTACCATTACCGGCAGAAATATCACTAAACGCTGCTATTTTAGAATGCGAAGTAAGCGTATCATTGCCATCACCAAGAGTTAAGTCGGTATTGCCCATGCTTGTAAGTGTATCATTGCCCTCAATGCCTAAAGTAACACTGTCATTACCAGCCTTAAGGTCCATTGCACCACCACTAACAGATTGCATACTTAAGCGATCTGCACCTCTATCAAAGCTTAACTTGGCTGCACCAGCTGCACTTAGCGTATCAATATGTATATAGCCGCCATCAACTCCCGTAGAAAGATTACCAAAACCATCACTAATACCAGTACCATTATAAGCACCATTAATAACTATGCTATCAAAGCCTACATTATTATATTTAATGGTACCTGCGCTTAAGGTATCTACGGTAATGCTATCTGTGCCCAATCTTAAATCAATTTCTAAGCCAGCATTATTTAATGTGCCTATACTAAAGTGGTCGTTTTTATCACTAAAGCTTAGATTGCTTGTATTAACATTATTTCCTAAGCTATCCACATGAATAAAGCCACCGTCTGTGCCAGTAGTTAAGCCCTTATCCACTGTGTCCCTACCCTGCACGCTACTTATACCAGTGCCATTATATACACCATTAATGCTTATACTATCAAAGCCTGCACTATCGTATTCAATGGTTCCTGCAGTTAAAGTGCCTACTGTAATGCTATCCGTACCGGTTTTAAGGTCAATGGTTTTACCAGCAACATCAAGCTTATCTATACTAAAATGGTCATTCTTGGTGCTAAAGCTTATAGCCTCAGCCCCAGCTGCAGTTAAGCCACCCACATGAATAAAGCCACCGTCAGTGCCTGTAGTTAAGCTACCAACTTCTGTACCATCCTTAGCAATGGATTGATAAACCTTTGTGCCGTCATATATATCATTAATGGAAATACTATCAAAACCTGCGGAATTATAGTACAATCTACCATCACCTGCAAGGGCTTCAAAGTTTATAGTGTCATTACCTGATTTCAAATCAATAATCTTAGTAGTGAAATTTACACTATTAATTATAAATTCATCATTCCCATTACCAAAAATAATATTACCAGAAAGCCAATTACTAATCACTATTGTACCGCCGTCATTGCCAGTGCTAATTTCATTTTTACCACCAGCACCTACCACCATGCCTTCTCTGTAACTACCTAAGGAAATCGTATCTTGTCCAGCTGCGTCATAAGTAATAATGCTTGAATCTTGAACATTGTTTACATTTATAGAATCACTGCCTGTGCCTGCATCAATGACTGCATCGGTGGCTATATCTATTTTAATAGTATCATTACCTACACCACCATAGATGAAGGTTCCAACATTGACATTTACTAAATTAATACTGTCATTGCCACTACTTGCATCAATGATGGTATTGGTAATGCTCATGCTTTGGCTAACAATAGTATCATTGCCGGTGCCTGAATTGATTTTGGTATTATTGATCTTATTGATATTCACACCTAGATGTACATAATCATGGCTTGTACCAAGGGTAAGGGCTTGGCCCTCGCCTGATTGCACCCAAATTGCATTATCTCCAGCCCCAAGATTAATATTGTATTTTCCGCTTAAAACTATGTTGTCGGAAAGCACAAGCGTATCATTGCCCTTGCCAGCACTGATGGTGCCGCCATTTAAGGCATCTGCAATAGTTATTTTATTATCACCTTCACCAGCGTTTAGTATGCCGCCATTTAAGGCAGTCACAGTAAGGCTATCATTACCATCTTGCCCATTTACGCTGCCGCCATTCATGGTTGTTATATTAATAGAGTCATTACCGCCATTGCCATTGATAGTACCCTTGGTCATGATATCAATGCTAATGGTTCCGCTATTTTCGGCACTATCATTAATAATACCACCGCTCATGGTAGTGACTTTAATTTTATCATCAGCACCAGAATTTATGGTGCCACCGACCATGGTCTCTATGGTGATGGAATCCACATCAGCATCGTCGTTAGAGTTAATAACGCCGCCTTTGAGGCTATCTATGGAAAAAGTATCATCGCCAAGATCACCATTAATGGTACCGCCGCTCATGCTCGCTACTTTAAAGGAGTCATCTCCTGCATCACCATTGATGGTACCACGGCTAAGGGTATTTTCTATCACAATAAAATCACTGCTATCACCACCACTTATGCTACCACCATTCATGTTGGTAATATAAAATCTATCCACACCAGCACCACCGTCCATGAGGCCAGTGCCGCTTAAGGTAGTAGTACTTATCCTATCATCGCCAAGACCACCATAGACCTTACCACCACTAAGCGTGCCTTTGATATTTTCAA
This sequence comes from uncultured Desulfovibrionaceae bacterium, assembly GCA_964371825.1. GTDB lineage: Bacteria > Desulfobacterota > Desulfovibrionia > Desulfovibrionales > Desulfovibrionaceae > CAYJAD01. The sequence goes on along the minus strand of CAYJOQ010000038.1, from coordinate 5,932 downwards.
TATTACCATCACTATCTTCATCTAAGGTATTGCCAATATATATGGTGTCATTATCATCGCCACTATGAATGGTGCCATTACTCATGGTAGCCGTGGCTTTGAAACTACTAGCATCGGTATATATACGGCCGAATTGTAAAGTATCCGCCCCAGCATCACCATTTAGTACTCCCGTAGCACCAAGGGCAGTGGCAGAAATATAATCAGCAGCAGCACCAGCATTAACTACTGCGCCATTGACGGAATTTAAGATAACACTATCATTCCCACCTTGCATGAAAATATCTTTTAGACCAAGGCTACCGGAAAGAGCTTTGTTAATAATTAGAGTGTCTGAGCCATTGCCAAATTGCAATTTACCAGTGCCTAAGGTGTCAAGGGTAATACTACCGCCAGTGGTGCCATCTAAATTATCGGTAGCAAGGCCGTAGAAAAAATTAGCCCCCACGGTAGTTTGTGTAAGACCAGCATTATAGGTACCTTTAACTGTGATACTATCTACGCCGTCAGCATTATATCTAAGAATGGAACCAGTGCTAAGCGCACCAATAGAAACCATATCTGAACCAGTATCAGCATCAACTATGGTATGGGTTACTGTGCCCTTAAGGTTAATATTATCATCACCACCAAGGGTGCTAATTTCTTTTTTAACTGCGCTTGTGCCAGCAAGGTTTTTATTAATGATTAAATTATCAGCCCCACCACCAAACGCTAGTTGACCTGAGCCAAGAGTATCAAGAGTAATACTACCACCGTCAGCACCAGTGCTTAAATCCGTAGCCTTGCCAGCCGCATCAACCACCATGCCATTAGTGTAAGTGCCTTTAATGGTAATGTTATCAAGACCATCAGTGTTATATGTAAGGGTAGAGTTTTTTCCCATGCTACCCACACTAAATATATCTGCACCTTTACCTAAATCTACCTGCACATTGGTAGCAGTACCACTAATACTTATGGTGTCAGCACCTGCAAAGGTATTAAGCTCCCTATTAGCAAGAGCGCCAACTACTTGAAGACCATCATTATTATCACCAAACTGTAATTTAGAATTGGTATTTAAACCCTTGGTAATTAGGGTGCCACCGTCTTCGGCAACATCAAAAATACCATTAAAAATCCAGCCCACATTGAGAGTATCTTGACCCTCACCAAGACTCTCGGAAAGTTGTGTGTCACTTAAACCACTCTTATTGCCAGAAGCCACTCCAGTAATGGTAAGGTTATCATTACCAGCTCCAAAAACTAAGTCGGCATACTTACCAAGTCCCCTAGTTATAAGGGTATCACCATCATCTACACCAGCAGATGAACTAGACGTAAATGTACCATTAAAAGCCCAGTTTACCTGCAAGGTGTCGCTACCTTCACCAAGGGAGTTAGCAAGGCTCGTGTCGTTTAAATTAATACTTTTATTACTAGATACAAATAGGCTGTCATTACCAGCACCTAAATTAATACTGCTCTCACCTGCAATAGTGGTGATTTTTAGGCTATCGTTGCCAGTATCACCAAAAACACTACTATTATTTAGTGTAATTATGGTAATACTATCATCGCCATCACCACCATAAAGTTCACTTGAGCGCACAATGCTTGTAATGCCAGCAATCTTGATGGTGGATGCTTGTAAGGTGTTTACGGTAATATTGTCATTGGCGTCATCACCATAAATGGTGCTAGCCGTAGCCGTGGTAATTTTTATGCTATCATTTCCACTGCCACCTTCTGAATCATCACCACGTATTATGCTGTCAATAGATTTAGTTATGGTGATGGTATCATTACCCATACCCCCAGCAATGCTGCTATCGTTAATCACATTGGTAGCATTAATTTTATCATTACCACTAAATCCGCCTTCGCCGCCAAGTACAATGGAATTGTCAACATTGGTTAAATTCAGAACATCATCATCCATACTGCCATTAACAGTAGTTTGCTTAAGATTAGTTATGGTGATGGTGTCCTTACCCATATGACCAAGTATATTACTTGACTGCTCAGCAGTTTTAACAAAAATACTATCATCACCTTCACCACCATTTACGGTACTTTGTATGGAATTAGTTACATTTATGCTGTCATCACCTTCTTGACCTTCAATGCTTCCACCAGTAGAACTTCCCACAGTTATTTTATCTGCACCATCTTCTGGGTGTTCAGCACTAGGAGCCATAAAATAACCACCCTTGATGCTACTACCATTAATATAGTTTACCTTAATAATATCACTGCCACCACCACCATATACAGTGCTTATGTCGTCATTTTCGGTATTGATTATCAGATTATCAATCACAATGGAGTCATTACCAACAGCGTACACATCATCATCACCAAAGATAATACTTCCTGAAACAGTCGTTATATCAATGGTATCGTTACCTTCATCACCATAGACAATATCTAAAGCTTCCTTGGCCTGAAACTCACCTATATTAATTTTATCATTACCTTCATCGCCTCTCACGATAATACCCTTGGCCTCAGTAATATTCAAAACATCATTACCTAATCCAGCATTAATGATCGTATTATCAGACGTGCTAATATTAATAGATTTTACAGTGATAGTATCATTTCCATCATTGCCATATATGGAACCAGAGAGCAATTGCACTATATTAAAATTGTCATTACCACTGCCACCTATAAGAACATTACTTGCACCAATATTTACTGTGTTGGTTGTAATTTTATCAGTGCCGCTGCCACCCCTTATACTGGTACCTTGAGCTAGGGTAGAATAAGCTATTAATGTATTAGTCCCATGCCCTAAGTTTATGAGAGAACTAGCTACTGAAGTTTCACCTTCTTTGCCCTTAATACCAAGGGTTACAATATCATTGCCACCAGATAATGTGTTTACGCCTGAAAGAGACATGGCGTCAGTGTAAATATATGCACCAGTCACATCACTTTTTAATTGAATATTATCATTACCGGCGGTGAACGTGGTGTTGGTTACACTCTTTACATCACCAATTATTGTGCCACCTGTAATGGCACCTGTAACAATGATGGTGTCATTACCACCTCGAGTTGTACCCCCATTGGCAGACACTGCATCACCAATGATTGTGGTACCATTATCATCCATACCAGCAAGAGTAATTTTGTCCGCCCCACCGGTGAAAGTAGTTGCGGTAAGATTTGTGGCATCACCTACAATGGTGTCGTTAACGAGAGTATGGCTTGCCAATGTACCATTGGTACCACCACCTATAACATCACGCCCACCTGTAATGGTTGATTTTATGGCATCATTTATATCACCAGACACCAGTCTATTGGACTGAGCAGGGTCTAATACTTTAGTATCATCAAGGCTAAGAGCTTGGCTCTTACCAGTAAGGGATGAATTAATAATGGTTTGCTCTTTGTCATCACCAAAATAATTTGTAGCCATAATATCCTCACAGATCTAAGCAGTTTATATTCATTGACTATTGAGACAAACAATATACCAAGTACATTGAGAATATGTATACATTTATCTGCACATATATTTTATCATTTGATTAATAAGTAGGTCAAATCTTATTTTTATAAAATATAACTGTGTCACGTGATTGATTTCGATTTGCATCGGGCTTCTTAAGCATCTTGACATTTAGCTAAGCATTTTAAATACATTTAAAAATAAAAAATCCTTTAAAATTATTACAATATGTTACGTTCACCACTAAAAACGTGAGAGGTGGACGGTATGATAAAACGGCTTCAAGTTGCCATGATTAAGGTTTCAAAGTGTTCTGAACATAAAGGCTATTGGTACAAGGTTTAAGACATACTAATTACCTTAAATTTAGGTCTATTATGTGGATTGCGTGCTATAGAGGATATTTATCATTGAACTAGGGTTCCGCATGTTCAAAGGTTTATGAAGGATGAATTTTCCATTGAAAAACTTCTTAAAAAGTCACAGTTTTATAACATTTTAACTTGCATAAACCATAAACAGTTTGTTGTAGAATTTGAAAAATGGGTGCAGCAGCTAATGCAACAGGGCATGCAGGGTAAAACAGTTGCTATTGATGGCAAGGCAATATGCTCCACCGCCAAGCTTTCACGAGATAAAAGTATTATAACCATGGCAAATGCCATTATTGCCAGCAGTGGACTTGTCATAACTTTGCGTGAATGCAAAAACAAAAACGAGGGTGAAATAGGCTTTTAATAGTATTTTAGTGATATGTTCTTGTTATTAAACTGACTTAGGAGGGAGTGTCCTGCTAAAAATGAATAATGGTACGCTTGGGGTTACACCTGCATAGCTATTTACTTTGTTAATATAAAATAAATTTCCTCAAGCCATCCTATGTCCTCCTAAGCCACCAATACACATGACATAGGACATTAAAATATCACTTTACCCGCAATATCCGTGAGCGAACGTTTCACAATGTAATTATGATGATTTCCAGTGCACCAATAACCTATTTAGCTCAGCCCTTCAGTCTGACGGATTTGATAAAATCCTAGAAGATAGTATGCAGCCAATATTCATCCTCAAAACAGCATCGCAAGCAATGGTGATCTTTTAAGCCTTGTAGGGAATAATTTGTGCCAATAGTAAATATTTCTGTAACTCAACAATTTTCACACATATATCACAAAATTGAAATCATAAACAAAACTCACTTAACCCCCTATCCACCAATAACGACGGATAGGGGGATTTTTTGTTCATTTAATCCACGGAGGTAAAATATGTATGAATTTCAATCACAAGACGTTACGGCGCTTGCTAAGATTTTGCTTGCCGTGCAAAAATATCTCTGGAATGCCTTGGAAGATTGGCGAGTAGAAAACGCTCTTGCTAAAATATATCCGGGATGTAAGGGAAATTTCCACAAACTTATTGAAGAGCATTTTGGAAAACACAAACAAACACCATACGAGAGAGCTGGGCAAAACCCGGCTCTCTCTCTTTTAAGCTATGTGTTGCTCACAGTTCGAGCGTGGGATGCACACCGCTAACAGAATCCTTGTGGTGGGTCATGCAGCAAATGTACGCATTGAAAGAAGAGCGCAAAATCATCCTCATCCTTTCTGATGGAGTACCCGATTCGCTGTTCACCACCAAGCACGCGCTGACTCATGCGCATAAGCTGGGATTTGAGATTCTGGCCCTTGGCATGGAAGATAAATAATGCCTTACTCACGCAGAAAATTCGGCCCACTTATTATTATTCGTTAACACAATTAGGAGAAAAATTATGAATACTACAGAAAATCAAATAGCTATTATTGAAAGACCTAGTAATAGAAAATGGCCTTACGTCGTTGGAGGCTTCGTAGCCGGTGTGGCAAGCATCATCGGTGCAGCTTACTTCTTTGATGATGAATCATCTAGCAGCTACTATAGCGAATCTTCTTGCGATACCGAAGAAAGCTACGAGGAAGAGGAAAGCACCGCTACAAACGAAGCCTCTAAACTTCTAAGTGAAGATGAGGTAGGCGCTCCTTGCTTACATGACAATGATACCCCAGAAAAGTAAACCATAACACAAGAGGCAGTCCTAACACAGGGCTGCCTCTTACACATACATTATTTTTTTAGGTAAAGAACAACACTTAACCTTTAGAAAGTTACCGTTTGCGTGCTTGTGGGCTTTGTTGTTAGAAAACACATACTGTGTCTTGTTGCCCCTATCTTTGGTGAAGAACAAAAATGAGTGGCACAAAATCACACATAACAGAAAAGGGACTTAAAGCATTTTGCTCTAAGTCCCTGAAATTTCTGGTCGGGATGAAAAGATTTGAACTTTCGACCCCTTGAACCCCATGCTACAAAACAAGCATTTACATTTCAGACAGTTAGATGAATTTCACTTTATAAAAATTCTTACAAAACAACCCCTTACAACACACTTAAAAATAAAATCTACCGCCATTTTCTCGCATTTTCACGCTTGTGCAT
>CAYJOQ010000037.1:0-17274 GCA_964371825.1 uncultured Desulfovibrionaceae bacterium | reverse complement strand
GTGCTTTTGCAATAAATTTTCTTAAGTTTGAAAATTTACTTGTGCAGGACAAAAGGCACAAAAATCAATCGCTTAACTGCGCAAGTGAATTGCGCTTACTCTTGACTTTTGGTCGCAATGGCTAGCGCCAGTGCTCCAAAAAACTCCGCACCATGAATTGTGCAGGAGTCTTAATATATGGTACAAGGTCTTTGTGTGAAAAAAATGTGTAAAAACATGCTATAACCTTCCATGACAAAGGGCTAGAATTATATTTGATAAACTTTGATTTATGTTTTATAGATAAGAAGTGTTGTATAATAAAATAATCATCATAATTGTAGGGAATTCATGCGAGTAAGATCTTTAATTTTTACAGTGTTATTTTTGATTTTTGCAGGTGGTCTTGGCTTTGGCGTATATCTATTTTTCAAGGATGTGGAAGGGCCAGTAGTAGTCCTTACACCCGATACCGGCAAAATTTCCTTACACACAGATATGACTTTGCAAATGTCTGATGCATCAAAAATACGCTCGGTAAGCGTGACAGTTCGTAAAAGCAATAATCGAATAACTATTCTTGATAAACATTTTTCTCCTTATAATATTGAGGAATCTATTACCTTTAATCTTAAGGATAGTGGACTTCGCGAAGGGGCTTTTGACCTTGAAATTAGAGCTGTAGATGCTTCTCTTGCTGGGTTTGGCTTTGGTAACAGCAAAACGTTACTCATTCCTATGCGCCTAGATACACAAAAACCACGTCTTGGAGTGGAAACTTCACCGCCGTATGTGCGCCGTGGTGGTAGTGCTGTTGTTCGCTATAATGTGAACGAAGATGTGCAAAGTAGCGGTGTTACAGTTGGAACACATTTTTTTAAAGGTTATAAAGAAACCGATGGTAATTATGTGTGTTATTTTGCCTTCCCTTATAATATGGAGCCTAAAAACTTTAAGCCTAAACTCACAGCCATGGATCTTGCCGGAAATATTGCCGAAAGAGATTTGAGTGTTTTTGCTCTGCAAAGAAAGTTCAAAAGCGATAAAATTACCATAACCGATAATTTTTTGGACCTTGTAACGGAGCGTTTGTTTGATTTGGCTCCTAATGCTACCACACCCTTAGAGCGATTTTTAATCATTAACCGAGATATACGGCAAGCCAATACCCAATTTTTAGCACACCTTGGAAAGGAAAGTAGCAATAAAATATTTTGGGAAGGGCGTTTTTTACCCCTGCCCCGTGCTGCATCTCGTGCAGGTTTTGGTGAACATAGAACATACGTATATAAGGGAGAAAGCATAGATAATCAATGGCACCTTGGTTTTGACCTTGCGTCTACAAAAAATGCGCCTGTTCCTGCAGCTAATGATGGTATGGTTGTGTTTACAGGAGAACTTGGTATTTATGGCAAACTTGTTGTTGTGGATCATGGACAAGGTTTGATGTCTTTGTATTCGCATTTACATGAAATACAGGCAGTTGTGGGGAATATGATAAAAAAAGGTGATATTCTTGGCACTACTGGGATTAGCGGAATGGCTTTTGGCGACCATTTACACTTTGGAATTTTAATAGGGGGTATTGAAGTTACTCCTTTAGAATGGTTAGACCCTAAATGGATTAAAGATAATATTACAGGACGCTTAAATGAATCATAGCTATATAGGCTTAGGCTCAAATATGGGCAATAGTGAAGAACTTTTACAACAAGCTTGTGCATGTATTGATGCAGAACAAGGATTAACTGTAGAAGCTACTTCACCTATGTATTATACTGAACCGCAAGGCATTCGAGATCAACAATGGTTTGTTAATCAAGTAATTCGTGTTAGCTGTGAAAAACCTTGGTCTGCCTCCATGCTGTTAGATTTTTTATTAAGAGTTGAAAAGCAACTTGGCCGTAAACGTAGCCCATCATATTCTCTCAAACAAGGGCCACGTAGCATTGACTTGGATTTATTGCTTTTTGGTAAACAAAAAAATGAAAGTCTTTTTTTAACCTTACCACATCCACGCATGTTTGAGCGAGCCTTTGTGTTAATTCCTTTGCGACATGTGCTTGATGAGATTGCCATGTATGATGTTTTGGTAAAGCTTGAGAGCTCGTTGGCAGCATTGTCTTATAGATTAGAAGGGCAAAATATTTATCAATCAGCGTAAATACATGTTGTGATTGCTAAAGGAGTGGAATATGTGGAAATGGTTAGTGCTTGGCATAGCTGGATATCTTTTGTACAGACTTTTTGCCAATGATGTGAAAAAAAAATTAGCTAAGCAAGATGATCCTAGCGAAATGGAGCGTAAAGTTTCTACAGGAGAAATGGTAAAAGATCCTGAGTGCGGCACCTATATTGATGCCGATAGTAGCATTACCGTTAAAGATGGTGAAACTGTGTATCGTTTTTGTAGCTATGATTGTCGTGATATGTTTTTGAAAAAATTACAAAATGGTGGTCGTGTATTGGAAGATACCGCGCCTGAAAAAGAATAATATAGTACGGGGGAAGGAGAGTTTCTTTCCCCTTTGCAAATATTATTACTGTTGCTTGTGTACAATATAGGCAAGCATTCCTACAATGCCTGCCAGCAGGCAACCTAGTATAGGCGTTAAAATAAGACTGCCTATGACCCACTCAATGAATCTTTCTCCCACCTCATATCCAAGCGTTTGCAAAGAAAATTCAGTTAACCATGTTCCATGGCGAAATCTATATCCTACCAAGATGGCTGCACCAGGTAAAAATGGTGGCCAGGTAAGGGGAATCATGGCAATGGCACACAGCCTGTTAAGGCGTAGCCAGCCAATACATAATAATAAAAAAACGCTTTGAATAATGGGTGCAGGAATCGTTAATATGGCCATGGAAATGCCGGCTGTTTTGGCAAGCTCTTGAGGGGTGGCCCTATTATGCGGATCTTGCATAAGGCTTTTTAGTGCTTGTAGAGGATGGCGCAAGGTAATTTTTTCTTGTACTGTGCTGTCGTGCCGCTTAAAGGGAAGAGGAATAAGGGCGCGCATAACAAGTCGTACCGCCGTTAAAAAACATTGAACTAAGCGCGTGTATTGTTTTGAAAAATGGACTTTATTTGCTGCTTTTTGAGCGTGCATGCTAGGCAAATTTTGTGATGCCTTTGAAAAAATAATGGGTACTTCGTCTACCGGAAAGCCAGCCCACAAGGCTCTTACCATCGTTTCTAAGGTAAAAGCTTGAGTAAATATTGAACTTTGTGCTGATATTTTAAGCCACTGCAAAATGCTGATAGGATATAGGCAAGGTAGATCTGTGCTGTTTTGTATTACCTTACCTGTGTTTACACGTATACAAAAAGTGGCTAATCCTGCTGTACATTTTTGCAACACAGTTCTTTTTTGTATGCTTTGCGCCATGTGCTTATTTGCAAAGGCGGGCAACATAATGCTGTGTGTGCCCTTGCGTACTCTTTGCAATAATGAACACACATATAAAGATGAATCATTATATATTTTAGGAATATGTATAATGTGCGTACAAGGAATTTGCCATGAATTATCTGTAGCGATTTTTTGTAAAAACGCAAAAAAAGTATGGTGAGAGCATGTGTACACAAAAATATTTTTATTTGTATTTAGTATAGAGTTTATGCGTGTTCTATCTTCTTGATTAGAGGCTAACTCACTAGTTATACAAATGAAATGATGTGGAAGATTTTTTTCTTGTTGTAAGTTACGTAAAAAATCTGCGAATATTACAGGCGAATTATAGTCTGAAATAAGAATACAAGTGTGTGTGTGAATTGTGTTACTCAAGTGAAATCCATATGTTATTAGAAATTATGAAAAAACAGCAAACATAGTACTTTACGCGCAGTCTTCATCTGGTGTAGTATTTATGTATGGCGGACATTGTAGTCAAGTCTATACAAAGGCGGCTGTTATGCTCTATGTACTTTGGACTTCTTATGAAAATGCAAAGGCTGAACTAACACATAAGCCGGCATTTAATCTCTTTGCAAAAAACATCGCAACAACTAAGGATGCTGATGGTGCCATGACATCTTGTGATGCGCATGATGCTCGGGCTTTTTGGCAAAGAACATGGTCTGCCTTACCCAAGGAAAGGCAAAATAAAATACAAGCATATAGGCATGAACACGATAAAAATTTACGTGCCGCCAGTTATTTTACCTTGCGATGGGCTTTATTGCAAGAATTTGGCATTAAAAAAGATTTTGCTTGGGAATACGGTAGCTATGGCAAGCCGCATCTTAAAGGTACAGATATTAGTTTTTCTTTAAGTTATACACCAAATGCTCTTGTTTGTGCTGTGGCTAAGGAAGAGGTTGGGGTAGATATAGAACCATGGCAAAGTTTTGATGCTAAAGAACATATTTATACGCATCGAATTTTTTCACCTGAAGAGATGTATCGCATTGCTCGGGCTGAAATTACTGCTGAGGCTGCATGTACCCTTTGGACTGCTAAGGAAAGTGTGTTTAAGTATAGCGGTGAAGGTTTGCGAGGCTCATTGCCCAACGTTTTACAGCGTAAGGATGTACGAGTTCATACTCTCTCGTTTGCAGAATATGAAACTTGTGTGGCTTTGTGTTTGAATGCATCATCATCAATTGCAAAACCTGCCATCACGGAAGTGCATTTTGAAAGTTTACAAATTTTTTGGCGTGAAGCAGAAAAAGCATTTTTGCGCTGAGATTTTGTATCCTTTACTTGACACAGCATCCATTGAAAACTACAATTTCAAGGCGCAGTATTGCGCCTTGTTTACTTTTACATAACTTAAAGAAGGAGTTTTAATATGGCAACGCAAATTACCGATGCTACCTTTAACGATACAGTTCTTAAATCTGAAATACCGGTATTATTAGACTTTTGGGCTCCTTGGTGTGGCCCTTGTCGTGCAGTTGGCCCTATTGTGGATGAGCTTGCTACTGAATACGAAGGCAAGGTTCTTGTGGCAAAGATGAACGTGGATGAAAATCCAAATACACCAACTCAATTTGGTATTCGTGCCATACCCACACTTATTATTTTTAAAAATGGCGAAGTAGTTGAGCAAATTACCGGTGCTGTGACTAAGGCTGCTCTTGAGGAAAAACTTAATGAAAAGGCACTTGCATGAGCACATATGATGCCATTGTTATCGGTGCAGGGCCTGCCGGCTTAACAGCAGCCTTGTATCTGGTACGGTCGGGGGGAAAGGTAGCCCTTGTGGAAAAGCTCACTCCTGGCGGACAGGTATTATTAACCGAAGAAATTGAAAATTATCCTGGTTTTCCGCAAGGTATTAAAGGGTATGAGCTTGCTGATACCTTTGCTGCGCATGTGCAAAATTTGGATATTGATCGTTTTACTGAAGCTGTAAAAACCATTGAACATGCTAAGGCTCATGGGCAGATGCATCGTGTTCATGTGGGTGAAAAGTGGCTTGAAGCGCGCAGTGTCATTGTGGCTTCAGGGGCAACACACAGAAACCTTGGCGTTGAAAACGAAGCGAAGTTTCTTGGGCGCGGTATTTCGTATTGCGCCATTTGCGATGGCAATTTTTTTCGCGGGCAAGAGGTTGCTGTGGTTGGCGGCGGAAATACCGCTCTTGAGGAAGCATTATATCTTTCAAAAATTGTAAAAAAAGTATATCTTATTCACAGAAGAGAAGAGTTTCGCGGTGCTAAGGTATATTTAGATAGATTAGAAGCAGCAGATAATGTTGAAATTATTCGCAATACTGTTGTTTCTGCTATCCATGGCGAAAATGCTTTAACGGGTCTAAGCTTACAAAACGTACAGAATAAAGAAACGTTTGAACTTTCTGTAGAAGGTTTTTTTGTTTTTGTAGGCATAAAACCTAATGTAGATTTTGTGCCAGATATAGTTGAACGTGATGAGGCAGGTTTTTTGGTTACGGATACTGAAATGCGAACCAATGTACCTGGCATTTTTGCTGCCGGAGATATTCGGTCTAAACTTTGTCGGCAGGTGAGTACGGCAGTTGGCGACGGCGCAACTGCAGCTCAAGCTGCTTTTCTCCATGTGGAACAATTCAATGCATAAAAAAACTTTGCGTACTTTGTTGGTTTTTGTAAGTACCTTGTGGCTTAGCGGATGTGGTGTTATCGACTATTTTTATCTACCACCACCCGAAGATACAGCTCAAGAATTGTTTGAAACTGCCAATGATTTTATGGCATTAAAAGATTATGTAGCAGCAGCCCAGCGCTATAATAAATTGCGCGATGTGTATCCTTTTAGTCCGTACACTGTGCAAGCAGAACTTTCACTCGCGGATGCATACTTTCTTGATGAAGAATATGAACAAGCTGTGGAAGCGTATAAAGATTTTGAATCCTTACATCCACGCCACGAGGCTGTGCCTTACGTCTTGTACCAAATTGGTGTAGCGCGTATTAAGGGCTTTATCTCTATTGATAGACCAACAGTAGACTTGCAAGAAGGGTATGCGTATCTTGAGCGACTAACTCAAGGGTATCCTTCAACACAGTATGCAGAAAAAGCTCCTGAGCATATGCTTGAAATTCGTAAGCTTATGGCTGAACATGAATTGTATATTGCTGATGTGTTTTATAATATGGGTAAGTTTGGCCCTGCGTGGCGCCGCTTAACCTATATTGTAGAAAACTTTGCTGATGTGCCAGAAGTGGCAGAACATGCTAAAACAAAAGCTCTTAGTGCATACCATGAATACACCAGAGAGCAAGGCGAAGAACAGCGCAAAGAGCGTGAAGGAAGTTTTGAGGATTGGTTTAAATGGCTCTAATCATAGATATATCTATGAAGATATTGCACACGTAAAACTTTTCCAAAGTATTAATGCTATATAATTAACTTTATACAATGTAATAAGAATTATAATAGCAAAATGAAGTAGTTAAGAAACTACAAATGAAAATGCCAGAAATATAGCATAGAATGCGATTTCTGGCATTTTTATGGTTTTATGGCCGACTACCAAAATCTACGCCACACAACATTTTCTTTGTAGAAAATGTTGTTAGTTGTCACGTGAAAAACAGCCTCTTTGTATGACAAAAATCACCAGAACTGTGCATTTCATGCCCTTGTTTCTGGTGATTTTTTATTGCAATGTAGTCGCAAAAAACAAGTATTTCAGAATGTTTATTTGTTTTTCACTATGTATAATGTCTAAGGCTTATTCTTCTTCGACTTCTCCAAGGTAGAGGAGCACCTCATAATGTACACTGTCTAATATATTCGTAATGACATTTACACAATCATCACCAACAGCAAAGCCGAGTAAGGTTGCTAAAAATGCTGCACGCTTGGCATTAACAAGGGCTTTGTAATCTTCGGGATTGGCAGTGTAAGGAATATCACTAATAGTTTTAGAAAAATTTTGCATATGCTCTTCAGTGAGACCCTTAACGGCTACAGGCGCATCATTAATATAAGCAATGCCTTCTTGAAAACGTAACATGACCGGGGCGCCGCGCATATAGGCAAGACAAACTTCCATGAATGAATTCCTTTATCATTGTGTAGTGTTGTATGATGAATATAAAAATGCTTGCAAAATACATTTTTAGCAATTCGTTAAGTTTATGTGTTGTTCAGAAAGGCACCGTTGCCTCCAAATGCCGCTTTGCGGCCGGCAGAAGCACGTTCTGACTCATTTTACGGCACGCAAAATTTTTCTCACAGAAAAATTTTGTTTGTTAACACGTGAAAAACAGGCGCAATAGTGTCGAAAAATTGCCAAAAAGTCGCATTACATGTTTTGCTTTCGGTAATTTTTCTGTGATCTCTTAAGGTTGAATGCCTGTAGTTACAATAGCCTGTATAGTTTTTCAGTGCTGACTATTTATAAACAAGTGGATTTTGGCAGAAAGCATGAGTCTTGTAAAGTTCTTTGTGAAATAAATCCTTAGTGGCGCGATATATACATTATGCTTTTCTGCTGATATTTTTTGCTATGTTTCCATAGTGATGGGGCATTTATTCCACAATGTTTGCAAATGCAAGAGTAACGCTTTGTCGGCTGCTATTCTTTCTTCTTGAAGTGTATTGAGTAACTCCTGGGCCTTGGTATGGAGGTCGGTAATGTCTGCATCGTTATTGATAACTGTATGACACAAGCTCATTTTTTTGGGGCCATCCAATTGCCATGAGTCTATAGTTTGTGAGCGTTCTTGACTCCAATTTCTATGTTCTTTAAGGCGAGCATGACGCAACTCAGTTGGGCAATGTATACCTACGATATGGCTTGCCTCTTTATTTTGCCAGCCATTTTCAAGATACAAAGGAATCTCGGCCGCAGCAAAGGATTCACCGTTGTTACGGCACTGGTTCCAAAAGTTTTGTAAATCGTGCTGTACCATGGCATGTATGGCACACTCTACTTCTTGGCGTAAAAAACTGTCTTCTTGCATAGCCTTACGTAAAGCTATGCGATTAATAGGAGCTGTGTCGCTTTTTGCAAATGTATTATGGAAGCGAGAACGTAAAAAAGCATGTCCGGCATTGCCGGGGCTGTAGAGTTGACCTACCACTGCATCAGCACTCCACACCATAAGGCCTAAGCTTTGTAAAGCATCCAATAATGCTGATTTTCCACAACCAGGAAGGCCGGTAAGAATAATTTTTTGCATGGTTTGGTTCATTTTTACGGCACAATCCAGCATATCTTGCGGTGCAGAACTCATGAAGCTGTGCATTTTTTCTGTTATGGGGTGGGGAAGTTCTAGAAACCAAGCATGCAACATATGTCTTGTAAGAGTGTGGTGTTGTTCTTTTTTCTTACCATACACATGGTCTCCAAGCAGAGGAAAGCCAAGGTGTGCCATATGCACACGAATTTGATGTGTACGTCCTGTATAGATACGGATTTGCACTAAGGAAAAGCGGTTTTCTGTATCAGAATACAAGGTTTTCCATGTGGAGTGGGCCGCACGCCCCCCTTTACTTTCTGGCACAATGGCCATTTTTACCTTACTTTTAGGGTCACGTCCTATGGCTTCGTGTATTTCGCCTTCTTTAGGGGGAACGCCGTGTACCAATGCCATATATTCTTTGTGAATGTGTCGCTGGGCAAAGGACTCACTTAAACGTAAACGGGACTCTTCAGTGAGAGCTATAACCAAGAGTCCACTGGTATCTTTATCTAAGCGATGTACAATGCCGGGGCGTAAACCGTCTTGTTCTAATAATTGCGGAAAATGCATTACTAATCTTTGCACAAAGGTACCTTCTTGGCAGGAGGGACAAGGGTGCACGGTTATGCCGGCTGGCTTATCACATACCAACATGTGAGCATCATGCCAAAGGGGGTATATGTCACCTTCTTCGCCTTGCACCTGAGTTGTTGGAGCTTGTAAGCATATGGTAATTTGTTGCCCTAAGCGAATTTTTGTGCTGGGGCTTTTGAGGGGCATGGAATCTACCAGACAATGCCCACCTTGAATGGATTTTTTAAGTTTTTCTCGTGAAAATTCAGGAATTTTTTGCCCTAAAAAAGCGTCAAGACGCAGTCCCATATGAATATCATCTACTATAAAGGTATATTCTTGCATTAACGAGAGCCCTTAATGGTACTTATGCCATTGATACGAGTGAGTAAGGTTTTGTTTTCAAGTGCATTTTTAAGTTCATCACCAGGTTCAAGAGAAGTGATGGTTGCACGACCAATAACGAAACGATTATCACCTTGGTTTTGTTCGTCAACATGAATTCCCCACATATTATGAAACATCACTGCTTTTCCTTGGTATTGTCCTACATATAGGCCAATATGCCCTGGCATCCAGAGAAAACTTGTGAAAGGGGAAGCCTTTTGCAAAATACGCGCTTCCTTAGCTTCAGGGCTAAGGTTGGTAAGGGGCGTTTGTATGCCTGCGTTATATTGTGCGCGTGAGTTACGCGGTAGCCAAATGCCAAAGGGAGTAAAAAGATCATGCAATGTTGAAGAACAATCACGATAGCCATTAGTACCACCCCACCCATAAGGCTGGCCCATCATTTCCATACCAAGCTCTGCTATGCTGTGCGCGCGCATGGGCATGGGCATGGGGCTTGCTGTGCGTGTTGTAAGGGAAGCTTCGCCAAGCTTTGCGTAAGAGCCAGCGCCGCGTACGGGTATATTGACATAATACTGGTTTGTATCACTGCGTAGCAAAGGAAATATGGTACCCATATGCACTTGCTGTGCTGGTGCTTTGGCTTTTTGTGTTTGTGTAAGTTGTACCTTGTCCTTGGTCAGTGCCACTAAGGGTTTGTGGCTGTAGGCTTGAATAAATGCTTCATCAACAAAGGCCACATCCTTGGAATGCACCCAGCCAAAAGTACGAGGACTTTCTACAAAATACCATAAACCATCCCGTGATATGTGGTTAATATATAAGGGCATGCCCATAGGAAGAATTGAATATTGAAAGTTGTCAAAGGGATTTTTAGCCACGTTGGGCGTGGGTTTACTAAATCGTGGAGCAAAGGTTGGTTTTTCGCGTAGGGAGGTTTGTTGTATAATAATACCCTTTTTTTGCGTATTTGGATAATTATGTATAGACATAGAATAGATTAAGCCGTCCCATTGTGCACTAGTCCATGGGGAAGTACCATTATAACCGTGAGCCTTTCCAAGAGTGTTTTTAAAGCTTTTGAGCGAATAAGCAGATTTTGTTCTTTGCCAAGGCTTAAAATACGCAGCTTTAAAGCGTGTAAAGTGTTCTTGTTGTGCAACAGGTGATAATAACAGTGTATTCTTACCTATATGGTCTGTAAGAATATTGGCAAAGTATTCTAAATCTTGAGGGATTTTTTGTATGTCTGCAATCATGCCTCGTTGATAGCGAGGGTGTTCGTCAGGAAAGGATGTGCGTGAAGAACACGCACTGAGACTCAGTATGCAACATATGAGAAGAAAAATATGTGATTTTTGCTGTATAAGAAATGGGCTTCGTTTCATGGGTGATACCATTTTTACTCTATATGTTATGTGTTAGGGGCAATATGCACAGTAAATTTACGTAGAAAATCTGTGGGTAAATAGCTTGATTTTGCTTTGCGCAAACCTTCTTCGTCAAGGTCTTGTGCCCTGTTAATAAAGTCCACAGTGTTTCCTGCATTTTGCACAAAAAGAGAGTTCATGCATTGGTATACGCCTCTATAATTTGTGTGACCTTTTTCGTAGTGTACACCTAGGGTGTTGTCATCTAAAAGCTCTCCTACACTGAAGGCTACCAAGGTTTGATCTATATATATTGTTCCGCCTATAAGATGAGGAAAGTCATTCCAATGTGATAATACTTGATTTATGGATTCATTTTCTGCCTTAAGTGCGTCTGAATTGGCGCATTCATGCCAGCGGCACCATTCATCTTGTAGGGCAAATACATCATCTATGCAATTGCTGTCTATGGCACGATAGTCTGGCTCACCATAAGTTTTTTTGAAGCTATTGATATGGTTGCGTTTACGATGGTATTTGTTGCCCGGCAAGGTGGCAAGATCCTTACTTGCATATAAATATTCCCACTGCCCTCGACATTCTTCCTTGGTAATGCGACCGGGTAATGCTTCTTCTAAAATATGTACAAGTGTTTCGGGCACACGTGCTAATTGTATGCCCTGAGGGCCCATGTTTTGTAGTAAGGGTTCTTCTTGCCAATGCACTGCATGCCAATCACCTATTGGGGCCCAATAGGTATGAGAGCTTTGTAGGGGAGGCTGTGCATTTATCCAGCAAAGGGTGTCGGTAAAGTGCCATTTAAGGCCATAGTAATTACGCCAACCCCATAAATTTACTAGGGTATAGTCAATGGAATGTATAGGCATCTTCTGCCAAAAGGTAGTGAATATATCTTTATGCGCGAGGTCAATTTCATGAAAGGTCATAGGAATCTCAATGGTTATTGTTTTTTAGAATACATGGCAAAACGAGTCCAATTGGCTCGATATAAAACCATGAGCATAATGGATGATTGTACTACTTGTGATAATACCATACCTAAAAAAACTCCGGAAGCGTCTACCCAAATATAATGTCCAAAAATCCAAGCTACAGGCAAACGAACCAGCCAAAAGCTACTTCCGTACACCATAAGGTTGTATCGTGTAGCGCCAGCACCGGTCATAACGCCACCTAAAATCATGCTTGTTACGGTAAAGGGCGTTGAAAGCACATTAAAATATAAATATTGCTCGGTAATATGCTGAATTTCTGTATTGGTAGTTAAAAATTTAGCCATTTGTGGAATAAAGGGCCAAAGTACAATGGCGAGTAAACTTAGGCAGCTTACGCCAGAAATTAAGAGTATGCGTGCAAGGCGATAGGCTTGAGGAATATTTTTTGCGCCAAGGCTATTACCCACTAATACTGAGGCTGTCATGCTAAAGGCTAGGCCAGGAAGAAAAAAAAGCGCTTCCATGCGCATGCCTGCTGTGAGGCCGGCAAGTGATTGAACACTTTGTACTGGTAAGGAAGCTACCACAGTAAAAAGAACAATATAACCCGTTTGCCACACAATTTGACTGGCTCCTGCAGGAATAGCAACCTTGCTTAAATAGGGTAGGGCTGCGCGCATCCAGCGCCAAGGAGGTAGATGTTGATAGTCGAAAAATCCTTTATGAATAAGTAAGAACACATTGCACAGCGCTCCTAGGCTTGTGCAAGCAAAAGTAGTCCATGCTATGCCTTGATAGCCAAATTGCGGAAAACCAAAATAGCCAAGACCAAAGCCAAGGTTTCCAATAATATTGGCTATGAACATAAACAGCGTAATAAAAATGGGCGGTATGACTTGACGTGTAGCCCTAAATAACGCTGTGCTTGTGGAAAAAACATAGGTCATGGGTAGAGTGATAAGTGTGACTTCCCAATAAGAGAGCGTAATAGGTAAAATATTGATGGGTGTTTGTAAGAGGGTAAAAAATACATTTTGGCCCATAAAGGCCACAAGACCAATGCCAACACCTAACAATAACGAACCTACAAGCACCATGGCTATATAGCGCTTGGCTCTGATAAGTTTTTCTGCTCCTATGGATTGACTAATGGCTGCGGTAGCACCGCTTCCAATGGCCATGGCAAGCACTTGTAAAAACATGGCCCCTTGACTTACAAGGCCAAAGGCAGCTTGAGTGTCCTTGCCAAGTCTTCCGGCAGTCCATACATCGCAAAGCCCAAGACCAAAAAAGAAAATCATAACCACAAGCTGTGGCCATGTGAGTTGCCACATGGTAGCAAGGGAGAAATTCAGTGGCTTTTGTGGCATGTATGGTCTCAGTTTTTTTAGTTTTAGTATGAAAAGCACATCCATGTGGAGGATGTGTATGCACAATGTACATACACATTCGTTTTGTCACAGTGTGCTCTGTAATATATATTCTATTGTAAGAGTTTTGCACAAATATTTTTAACGAGTACTTGTGCATTAAACTTTGAAAACCGTGTACAGGCAAAAAAATTAGTGCATGAATGGTGAAGCAAGGCTTAACCTTTAAGTAAGACCAATTGTCTTAATTAGCAAGCGTATAAAAGGGGGAGGAAATATATTTCCTCCCCCGAGAGTGTTGACAAGGTCAACACGATCGATAAATCAAGAGTAGGCGCAATTTATTTGCGCCGTTAAACGATTGATTTTCGTGCCTTTCCGCTTGGCAGTGTTGCTGACAATAGCGGCGCAAACGTCACAAAGTGGGGTTTGTCGTCAGTCTGAGGGGAGGAAATTTCCTCCCCTTTTATAGTGTAGTTAATGGAAAAAAGCATTTCTATGCAATTTTCAAAAGGGTGTATACTATTGAATTTTTATTTTACGGTGTCGTATAGATGCATAAGGTCTTCAATGGTTTCTCTGCGACGCACAAGGCTGTGATTACCTTGAGCATCAATAAGAACCTCAGCAGGGCGTAAACGTTGATTATAGGTAGAAGACATTACGTATCCGTATGCACCGGCATCTAATACGCCAAGGGTGTCACCCTCTTCAATGCGAGGTAGTAAGCGTTTTTTTGCTAAAATATCACCGCTTTCGCAAATATTGCCTACAACACTTTGCTCTATAAGGGTTGTATCGGGTAGTCCATCTTTACGATAGACTTCAATGTCGTGATGAGAATCATACATTACAGGGCGCGCTAAAACATTAAAGCCAAGGTCAGTTCCGGCATATACATCATTGCCATTGGTCTTTACCGCATGCACAGTACCAAGCAATACGCAGCATTCAGCAGCAATATATCGGCCGGGCTCTATGAAAAAGTTTCCTGTGTATTGAGTACGTGCGGTAAAATCAGCTAGCATGGTGTGTAATTTACTGCCAAGTTCTGCTAGGTCAAGTCGGGGTTGATCTTCATATTTACGATAAGGAATACCAAAACCGCCGCCAAAGTCGATGACTTCAAGGTGTGCTAAGGCACCTTGTGGTAGTTTTTCAGCCAATTCAAGTAAGAAGGCTGCAGCGTCTAAGTAACCTTGAGCTTCCATAAAAAGAGAGCCAATATGCTGATTAATACCGGCCAAGGTAAGATCATATTTACCTAATACAGCAAACACTTGATCCATCATGTCGGGTGTTACCCCAAATTTGGTTTCTTTACCGGCCGTAATAACCTTTTGGTGATGCCCTGCGCCAATGCCAGGGTTAAAGCGTACCATAACTTTGCCGCCCCTATTCAATGAACCGAGTAGCTCCAATTGAGAGAGCGAGTCTACGCTGATAAGTACATTATTATTGAGGGCATTTTGTATTTCTTCAGCAGAAACATTGTTGCAGACATAAAGAATTTTATCAGTGCTAAAGCCCGCTTTTTTGTTCATAAAAAGTTCGCCAGGGCTCATGGCATCTACAACACAACCTTCTTCTTGGATTATTTCTAAAAGACGTAAGTTGGTGTTGGCCTTAGCAGAATAATTTACACAAAAACTTTTTAAGCTTGAGAGCTGACGCAATTCGCGACAACGTGTGCGTAGGATATTTTCATTATAAACATATAAGGGAGTGCCATAAATAGCAGCAAGTTCTTCGGGGGTGCTGTTTCCAAAAAAGTTGCAAGAATCAGTGTATGTGGAGCGAACGTTTGCCATAGTAACCTCTATATAAAAAATTTAAGTAATTATTTTTAACCAGTCATGTGTCTTTGTCAAGATAAACTCTCTAAGAGGTTTGTGCTTTATTGAAAGTAATGCTGTTGTATAAAAACTTTTTCAATAGGGTCTAAAGTGACCTTAGTCACAGCTTATGGATATGGCATATGTTACTTTTTAGGTACGAGCAAAATGGAATTTTTTCATTATGTAGTGGATGCTGAACAATACATTTTCATCTGCTGTTCAGAAAGGCACGCCTACTCCAAATGCCGTTTTACGGTGGCCAGAAGCAATTTCCGGCTCATTTTACGATTTTTAAACAGTGTATGCAAAATAACAAAAAATACATTTTTGTTACAAATATTACCTGTACATTTTTTTACTTTTGTGAGGATGCAATATGTTTTGTAATCAATGTGAGCAAAGTGCTCATTTTTGTGCTAAACACGCAGATACTGCGAAAAACACAGATGTTCTTATTCAAGGATGCCAAAAACACGGCATTTGTGGTAAGAGTGAAAATCTTGCTGATGTACAAGATGCTCTTATTTTTAGTTTACGTCAGCTTTCGTGTACAAGTTTAAAGGCTGAAAATAAAGGCTTAGCGCAAGACGGTGTGAATATGTTTATTACGGAAGCCTTGTACGCAACCTTAACCAACGTGAATTTTTCTGAAGATGCCATTACAGAATATATACGTAAGGCTATTTTGTGGCGTAAACGTATTGCGGCAGACCTTGGATGTACGCCTAAATTTGACGAGGCAGCACAAGAAACATCTTTTATGAATATACTTGAGCAGCAGCATAGTAGTAAACATTTTTCTGCCGATGCAGATATTTGCTCGCTTATGCAAATACTACTTTATGGTGTGAAAGGTGTTGCCGCGTATGCTGTGCATGGAGCACTATTACATAAAGAAGATGCTGCAATATATACGTTTATTAAGCGTGCTCTTGCAGCTAATATGCCTGATAAAAAGGGGCATATAGTGCCACTTTCTCTGGAGCAATGGATTGATATGTTGCTTGAATGTGGGCGTATGAATATTCGAGCTATGGAACTTTTAGAAGCGGGGCATGTGGAAGCTTTTGGACACCCTGTTCCAACAACGGTAAGCCTTGGGCAGCGCGCAGGCAAGGCCATTGTTGTGTCAGGGCATGATTTACATTATTTACATGCAGTCTTAGAACAAACACAAGGCACAGGTATTTTTGTATACACACATGGTGAAATGCTTGCAGCCCACGGATATCCAAAGCTTAAAGCTTTTACACATTTAGCAGGGCATTATGGAACTGCATGGCAAAATCAACAACAAGAATTGGCAAATTTTCCCGGGGCTGTTTTATTTACGTCTAATTGTATTCAAAAACCGCAAGGCTATGCTGCACGTGTATTTACTTGCGGAGTGGTGCATTTTGATGGTCTTGTGCATTGTGAAGGCGAAGATTTTTCAGCACTCATTGTTAAAGCACATGCGCTAGAGGGCTTTGGTTCGTGTGTAGAGGGTGGCAATGTGCACGTGGGTTTTGGGCGCCAAACTCTTCTAGATGCCTCAGCGCAGCTTTTAGAGCATGTTGCAGCCGGCACCATTGGGCATATTTTCTTGGTAGGAGGCTGTGATGGAAGTAAGCATCAACGTAATTATTATACGGAATTTGTAGAAAAAAGCCCGAAAGATAGCATTATTTTAACCCTTGGTTGCGGTAAATTTCGATTTTTCACTAAGAATCTTGGATTTGCGGGCGATTTTCCTCGCCTTATGGATGTGGGGCAATGTAATGATGCGTATGCTGCTGTGCAAGTAGCCTTAGCCTTAGCTAAGGCGTGTAATTGTAGTATTAATGATTTACCTTTGTCCTTGGTGCTTTCTTGGTATGAGCAAAAGGCTGTATCTATTTTGTTAAGCCTTTTTGCTTTAGGTGTAAAAAATATATATCTTGGCCCAAGTTTACCGGCGTTTATTTCGCCTACTGTTCTTGAGCTTATGGTTTCCACATGGAATATACAACCCATACGTTCTGTAGATGTAGATATGCAAAAAATGCTTGCGGGCAAACAAGCATAACAAGATGATATACCACATATTAGAGAGCTTAGCGCAAGTATTTTTTAGTGGTATTTTTGTACTATTATAGTCGACGCTGAACAACACATGAAAATGTGTTGTTCAGAAAGGTACGCCCACTCCAAATGCCGCTTTGCGGCCGCCAGAAGCAAGTTCTGGCTTATTTT
>CAYJOQ010000036.1:0-17383 GCA_964371825.1 uncultured Desulfovibrionaceae bacterium | reverse complement strand
GCATAAATACAAAAAGCCCACCCTTCGGGTAAGAAATAGTAGGGGGAGGGTGGATTAAGTGCAAGAAGGTAAAATGAACGAATGATTTTAGCGCCTTTTGTCCTTCACAAAGTAAATGTTCAAGCGTAATTAAATTTACTGCAAAATCGTAAAATAAAACTGAAAAATAATTGTGCAGGACTCTCGTTATATACGAATAGTCGTTCAAAAAACAGGGGTACATACTTTTTTTATTAATGCTTACGCATAAATACAAAAAACCCATCCTTCGGGTAAGAAGTAGTAGGGGGAGGGTGGATTGAGTGCAAGAAGATAGAGTGGATGATTAGAATTATATTATATACGAATAGTCGTTCAAAAAACAGGCATACATACTTTTTATATTAATGTTTACGCATAAATGCAAAAAGCTCACCCTTCGGGTAAGAAGTAGTAGGGGAGGAAACTAGGGCATAGTGCGTTATTTTAGTAGGTACTGAAAAGCAAGCTTACGAAAATAATAAATTTCTATAGCTAAAGTGCACTGAAAAAAACGATTCTTCACCAAAGAAAGGGGCAATAAAAACACCAGAAGCAAGAGCATGGAATGCGCATTTCTGGTGATGTTGCCCATACAAAGAGTGTTTTACAGGTGAGGAGTAGCATAATTTTCTGCAAAGAAAATTAGCAGTGCATAAAATACGCCAGAACGTACCTCTGGAGGCCTCAAAGGTATAAGAATGTATAGTTTTCACTACCAGCTAAGATGGTAACGATATTGCTAGCATAGAAGGCTATGCTGTTGTAGCGCATATGTGCATAATGGAGTACGTTATACGGTAGTCCTACCCCTTATTTTTTTCATTGTTGCTAGTGCATTGGCATGTGTGCTTTGAATCTGTATCACAAGTAGTGTTAGAAGTATCACGAATTTCACCCTGGCAGCAAGGTTGTACTGGTGTAGACATATTGCAACCACAGCCTGTGTTGGTATTCTTGCTAGCTGAGTCGCATCCAATGCATTTAACACCCTTTCTTTTTTGAATAATGATATAACTAATTGCTCCGCCCAAAATTGCCAAAATAATTATCCATGCAATAAATTCGTTCATTTTCAATCCTTTAATGAAAGTAAAGCACCTCCCTTTTGGTGTATATATACAAGTGTCGTACAAACCATAGGGGAGGTGTGATTGTGTATTAAGACGCTATACTAGCTTATTGAGTCACAGCAGAGTTATACCTTTGTGCAGATACTTCGTCACCTTTCTTAACCAAGAAGATTAAGCCCCCAAGCAGCGCAGCTACAATAATAAGACCAGGGATAAATGCTGTACCAACAGTTCCAAGGGTTATTAATGTGCCAACTTGATACACTAAGAAGGCCACAACAAAGGCCGTACCAAACTGTAGGCCAATGCCAGCAAAGAGCCATTTTCTATTTTCAATTTCCGCATTCATGGCACCAATGGCAGCAAAGCATGGCGGTGTAAAGAGGTTAAACATAAGATATGCAAGAGCAGCAACTTGCGTCATACCCATAGTTTGTGCAACAGTTGTAGCACCATCTATAAGGGCTAGCTCTTCAGTGTCAATAAAGTTAGTGATACCGTAAACAACAGCAAGCGTACCTACCACATTTTCCTTAGCAATAAAGCCTGTAATGGCAGCAGCAGCCAATTGCCATACACCAAAACCAAGAGGAAGGAGCAATATAGCAAATGGGCCAGCTATAGAAGCAAGAATGCTTGTATTTTCAGCGTTTTCAGCAACTACGTTAAAAGACCAATCAAATGTTTGCATAATTTGTACTGCAGCGTTACAAACTAAGATAATAGTAGCAGCTTTTATAACAAAGGCCTTACCGCGCGCTAGCATAGACATGGTTGCACGACCAATGCTAGGTAATTGATACTCTGGAAGCTCCATAATAAAGAAAGAGCGTGCATTTTTGTGGCCTGAAATTCTTTGAATAACAAGTGCACCAAGAACAATTAAGGCAATTCCAGCGAAGTACATAGAAGTACCAACCCACGGATTGTCAGCAAAAAAAGCACCTGAAAATAATGCGATTACAGGTAATTTAGCACCACAAGGCATAAATGGTGTAAGCATAGCTGTGGTTCTACGTTGGCGTTCATTTCTAATGGTTCTTGTGGCCATAACTCCAGGGATAGCACAACCTGTGCCGATGACCATAGGAATAATTGATTTTCCTGAAAGGCCAACTACTTGTAAAAACCTATCCATGACTACGGCAACCCTTGCCATATATCCGCAATCTTCAAGTAGGGCGAGTAAGAAAAACATGACCATGATGAGGGGCAAGAAACCAACAACAGCGCCCACACCACCGATGATACCATCAAGTAAAAGCGATTTTGTTAATGGTGATGCATCTTCTCCTAACATATTTGCAGCCCATTCATTAGCCATATCAATGTATCCCACAAGCAAGTCAGCAATCATGGTGCCTACAGTGGTTTGTGAAATATAAAAAACACTCCACATTACAAGGGCAAAGATTGGGATTCCCAAAAACTTATTAGCTACAATTTGGTCAATGGAATCTTGAAAGTTCTGTTTGCTGCTAGCAATTTTGCGTGTTTCTACGTTTTTTACTACGGAATTAACAAAATCATACCGTTTAAGATCTTGCACTTTTGCTTCTTCGCTATTATTGATGGCTGCTTGAGTTCCAGTGTAAGGGGCTTTTTGCTCACGATCTTTAGATGCAATGACGGCATCTATAAGTTCTTTGAGGCCGTTGTTTTCGCCATCTGTAGAAATAGTGGGAATAACAGGGCATCCAAGTGCTTCTGAAAGTTTTTTTGCATCAATAGAAATTTCTTTTTTATTATTAAGATCACTTTTGTTTAATGCTATAACTAATGGTATGCCAATTTCTAAAAGCTGAGTTGTAAAGAAAAGGCTGCGGCTTAAATTCGTTGCGTCAACAATATTAATAATTACTTCAGGACGCTCATCTTGAATGAATTTTCGCGTAACGTTTTCTTCCGAAGTAAAAGGCGACATGGAATATGCCCCCGGTAAATCAACGGCAATTAATTGGTCTGATCCAGAAATAAGGTTCTTTTTAATGGTACCTTCTTTTTTTTCAATGGTAACACCGGCCCAGTTACCAACTTTTTCAATTTTTCCTGTAATAGCATTAAACAATGTAGTTTTTCCGCTATTGGGATTGCCTGCTAGCGCAATTCTCATAAGCCCTCCAAAGGGGTTGTAATGTAAGTTAAAAGCACAATTGACTGTGACAGTCGTTGGACTTCAAATTTTTGGATTAGAACCGTTATATATATTAAATAAAATGATTTAGGATAGATATTTAAAAAATATCGTCATAAAAGTAGACGTGCTGGCTAATTTTTTATGCTTACACTAAAATGGCATTAGCTAAACTTTCATCAATGCTGTAACGAGCGTCCTTAATGGTTATAACAAAATTTTTATGTAATTTTGAAACAATGCTAATAGTTTGCCCTTCATAACAGCCTAAAGAAAAAAGAAAATTTTTCATTTCTTCATCGCCGTACGTATTAATTGCAGTTATAGTGTATTCTGTGTTAATTTCGCAATTTGCTAATGTATGTGGCATAATTTTATCCATTTTTTTAATTTTACCCTGTTTTTGTGTGTTTTTAAGAGTGAAATTGTTTTTGAACTTTATGCGAATTTGATATTCACTGTCAAGTAAAATGCATATGCCGATAATTTTTCGCTATGGCTTAGCTAACAACGATCTCTCGTCAGCATATGAAAATCGTTTATTTAGTCAGCACTAAAAACTAAATAACTATTTGTAATTGTGCACTTAACATGCAAAGTCAACCTAAAAAAATTGCCGAAAACAAAGCATGTAATGCGACTTTTTGGCAATTTTTTTACATTATCACACCCTTTTTTCATGTGCCGACTAACAAAATTTTTCTGTGAGAAAAATTTTACGTCACGCAAACATTTCTTTGTAGAAAATTTTGATAGTAGTCACATGAAAAATTACTTCTTTGTAGGACTAAAAGTTGCTAAAAATACGTATTTCATGCTCTTGTTTTTGGTCATGTTATTATTGTATTGTGGCATAAAAAATGTATCTTGCGTATCACAGCATACAGTGTGATACGCAAGATACGTATTTACATTGACCAATATGTATATAAGAATTTTATAGTTAGTTTGCCCCTTCAAGAACTTTTTTAATAAACTCATCAATGGCGTCTTTTTCAGACTGTGGTTCGCCGTCAATTTTAAGTGTATCAATTACGTCTGCGCCCATGGCAGCAAGTTTTTGCTCAATAGCATCTACTGCTCCGCAGAAATAAGTATAACTGCTATCGCCAGTACCAAATACTGCTGTTTTCTTGCCGTTTGCATTTATGCTGTCAAAATCATCAAATAGTGGAATAAAATCGTCTTGAAGTTCTATTTCTTCATCGCCCCATGTGGAACAACCAAATAAGATTAGGCTATAATTATCGCAAAGACCGCTAGCAGAAACATTAGCTGCGCTTTCGTTAGTCACTGTGTATCCTTCTTGACCAAGGGCTTTTTCAATATGTGAAGCCACATATTCAGTATTTCCAGTGGTTGAACCATAAACGATTAAAGCATTTTTCATAGATTACTCCTTGATTTGTATAATGTTTGAAAACGATATTCAAATTCAAGATTTCATGCAAGCTTTTTTTCATATTCCTTAAAGAAAAATTATTTGGAAAAAATACTGTATTGCTATTTGTTTTTAATGCCCTTGAATGTAAAGCTTTTCAGCATCGACTACGTATGAAAAATAATGTTTCAAATTAAGGTGTGAACAGTAAGAGCGCAATCTACATACGTGAAGATGTATTTTTATGAGCTGTAATGCGGTGTATGGAGTGGCTTTGTGTTGATATTGTAAAGATATATCTGAAGAAAATGTTTGATATGTTGGTAAAAGTTATTGAAGTAATTGTGTTGTAATCCAATGGGAGGCATCGTAAAGATTTTCCGCAATAAAACTTGGTGTGCATGTATTGAGCATTTCTGTTTGTTTTCCATATCCTGTTCGCACAAGTATAGTGCGCATGTTTGCCCTATGCCCAAAAAGTATGTCACACGCTTTATCGCCAATAACAAAGCTGCTTTGTGGTGACAAACAATGTTGTGTTTGTATTTTCTCGAGCATTCCTTGGTTTGGCTTGCGGCAAAAGCATTGAGTGTCTGGAGGATGGGGGCAAAAATAATACCCTTGTATTGTTATACTGTGTTTTGCAAGCAAGGTATCAATCTTTGCGTGTACTGCGTGCATATCAGTTTCTGTGTAGTATCCACGCCCTATGCCGGATTGATTGGTAGCTACAAACACGTGTGCATGAAGTTTTTGTAAGAGGAGTAGAGCGGGCACGACCCCAGGTAAGAGTTCAACTTGCGAGGGGTCGTGTAAATAATGTTTGTCGACAATAAGTGTTCCGTCTCTGTCTATAATAACGGTTGGGCTTAAGGGGAGTGGCAGAGACGAATGCGTATTCATGACGTATTCTCTTTTTATTGCAAAACACGAAAGGCTACAGGAGGTGACTGCAAAAAACCTGCATTTTTGATGGCTAGCAATGCTCTATCCATAGCTGCAGCACTAGCTTTATGGGTCATAAATACTAAGGGAACGCCCCCTTCTTCTTGTGTTTTTTGAATGACTTGAGCAATGCTAATAGATTCTTTTGCCATGATGCCAGCAATATCGCGTAACACACCTGAACTGTCGGTCACCATAACGCGAACATAATAAGGGGAAACAGCCTCACTTGGAGGCAAAATGTCGCCTCGTTGAAGAACTTGATTAATAAACCCTGTATTATTTGGGCAGGTGTCTCGAGCAACTGTGAGAATATCGCCAAGCACTGCAGAGGCGGTAGGTAAATCACCGGCGCCGCGCCCATGCAAAAACAGAGAACCTACTGCATTTCCTTCAACGCGTACTGCATTGTATGCGCCGCCAACATTAGATATAAGAAAGCGATGATGCACCAAGGTTGGAAAAACTCCAGCTTCAAGTTTGTCGTTGATGCTATGAACTTGGGCTAATAGCTTAATTTTATATCCAAACTCTCTAGCAAAGGCTATGTCCATTTTATTCATATGTCGAATGCCACGCACAGGCAATTCGGCGTATGGGTATTCTACACCATAAGCTAAACGAATAAGGAGCACTAGTTTGTGTGCGGCATCATGTCCATCAATGTCAAGAGTTGGGTCTGCTTCTGCATAGCCTTGATCTTGGGCTTCTTGCAATGCTGTTTCAAAATCAATACCTTCTGTGGTCATTTGCGAAAGAATGTAATTGCTTGTGCCATTTAGTATTCCCACCAAGGAATGTATACTGTTTCCGGCAAGACTTTCTTTAAGTGTTTGAACAATAGGTATAGCGCCGGCAATACTGGCTTCGTATAATAAGGACAGACCCTTCTCATGTGCTTTACGAAAAAGATCTTCTCCTGCTTCTGCCAAGAGAGCTTTGTTGGCTGTAACAACATGTTTGCCCATATCAAGAGCTCTTGCTATGAGCTTGCTTGGGGCATCAATGCCACCCATAAGTTCTATGATTACATGTATTTCTGCGTCATCTGTGAGTTCTTGGGGGTTTGTTACAAGGCTTGCTGTAGCAGGTAAGTCGCAGGCTCTACTTTTATGCGCATCGCGTACAAGTATTTTTCGTACTTCTATGGCGCGTCCAATGCGTTGCTGTATGAGCTCTTCATTTTCTTTTAGTGCACGTATAACGCCTGAACCAACAGTGCCAAAACCGGCTATACCAATGATTAAAGGTGATTTATTCTTCATTATAGGGCTCCGAAACTCCAGAAAGTGTTTTGCGTATACCGCGTATAGCTTGTTTAGTGCGATGTTCATTTTCAATCAGCGCAAAGCGCACATAATCATCGCCATAAGAACCAAAACCAAGACCAGGAGAAACGGCCACTTGTCCCTCGTTTAAGAGTAGTTTTGAAAATTCAACAGATCCCATGGAACGAAATTCTTCAGGAATTTGTGCCCAAACAAACATAGTGGCCTTAGGTGGTGGTACATTCCAGCCTACGCGGGCAAGTCCGTCAATGAGTGAATCGCGTCTTGTGCGATACACCTCGCAAATTTCTTTTACACAATCGTCAGGGCCGTTTAGGGCCACCGTTGATGCAATTTGAATAGGTTGAAATATGCCATAGTCTAAATAACTTTTAATACGAGTTAATGCATTGATAAGTTCTGGGTTTCCAACACAAAATCCCATACGCCAACCAGGCATAGAATAGCTTTTAGATAGGGTGTAAAATTCAACTCCTACATCTTTTGCGCCCTTTGCTTGCAAAAAGCTTGGGGCTTTGTAGCCATCAAAGGCAAGATCTGCGTAGGCAAGGTCATGCACTACCCAGATATTGTTTTCTTTAGCAAAGTCAACAACTTTTTGAAAAAATTCTAAATCAGTGACCTCTGTTGTGGGGTTGTGCGGGTAACATAGAAAAAGCAATTTTGGCTTAGGCCATGCTTGACGTACTGCTGTAGTTAAGTCTTCAAAAAAATCTCTTCCCGGGCCAATGGGAATAGAGCGTACATCAGCCCCTGCAATGATGGGAGCATAGGTATGTATAGGATATGTAGGGTCAGGTGCTAGCACAACGTCACCTGGAGAAAGCATGGCAAGTGAAAGATGCGCAAGGCCTTCTTTTGATCCCATAGTTACAACGGCTTCAGTGTCTGGATTTAAATGAACGTCAAAATTTCGAACGTACCAATCACAAATGGCTTTGCGCAAATTGGGAATGCCGCGAGATACGGAGTATCGATGATTCACAGGTTTTTGTGCCGCTTCTGTAAGCTTATCAACAATATGCTGCGGAGTTGGAATGTCAGGATTACCCATACTCATATCTACAATGTCTATGTTTTGGCGGCGTAATTGCATTTTTAAGTCGCCAACAACTGAAAAAACATAAGGGGGTAAGCGGTGCATACGAGGAAATTGTGAACTCATAAAAATCCCTTGGTGAAATGTTTCTCTGTAAAAAAAGTCCTGCAGCAAGTGACTAGTATAGGACGTTCTTGCAACATATGTAAATACCTATGGAGGGTAATATATAGCAAAATTCTGGTGTAGGTCATATTCTGTATTAGAATGTTGAAAAGGTCACTTTTACGAAAAAGTGAGAATAAAAGGAATAATTTTTGATTTATTTTCTTGTTACATTGAGTACAAAAAATATCGCGATATCCCTATGATTTTTAGAAAGTTTCTTTTTTTTTTGTAATCATTATTTGTGGTTATTGTTGGAAATATGATTGACAATTATGGTAAGAATTTATACTTTTAACACTGCATTGTCTTTTGACTGTGCTGCTAACTGTGTGAAGATAGATGTTTTTTTCAGGTACAAACATGTTTTTGTTGAGTAGTGATTGAAAATATTATTTGTGTTTACTCTGGAGTTTTTATGTGTGCTCATGCTCTTGCCCATAATGCCATAAAGGCAAAAGAACATCTTAAATTATTTATACGTATCTCATCGCGTATTAGTAGTGCAGCAAATAAAACTGACTTCATGAAGTTGGCGCTTGCAGATATGGGGCACGTGATGCAGGTGAGCCGCACATATATATTTTCTGTGGAAAATAATCTTTGGAGTAATACATATGAATGGGTTGCAGAGGGCATACAAGGACATAAAAACGAATTACAAAACATAAGCTTTGATATGGATAAAGATAAGGGAGGGATGTTACACACCCTTTCTTGCGGTAAACCCTACATAATTCATAATGTAAATACAGTTTCTGATAAATTTACCCGCACTATAATGAAACAACAAGGTGTTTACTCTGCTATTGTGGTGCCTCTTTTTGCCAAGGGTGAAATTATTGGCATGTTAGGTTTTGATCAATGTACGCATTTGAGAACCTGGTCAGCAGAAGATATTAATGCGATGATTATTCTTGGCAGCTTGATTAACCATGCAAAAGTATTTTTTAATACGCAAAATATTTTACAAAAAAAGAAAAATCAAGTTCAAGCTCTTTTTGATGCATGCCCCTTTCCTATATATATATCAAGCATGGAAGATTATTCAATTCTTTTTTATAACAAAACCATAGATGACCTTTTTGATATGTCAGATGTGTCAAACAAAAAATGTTATGAAGTTTTTCAAAATTTTGATAGTCCTTGCCCTTTTTGCACTAACGCCTTTTTACAAAAAGGTGATGTGCCCTATGTTTGGCACCATCATAACCCCGTAGCTGAAAAAGATTATAAAATTATTGATCGTTGTATGGATTGGGAAAATCACAGCAATGCGCGTCTTTCCGTTGCTCTTGATATTACAGATTCGTTGCGATTGCAGCGTGAGCAGGTGCTTGAACGTGAAGCAAATCTTGCAAAGGGGCGTTTTTTAGCTAATATGAGCCATGAACTACGTACCCCCTTAAATGGTATTATTGGCATGAACCATTTAGCTTCGGTAGCCAATGATGATGCAAAGGTTCAAGACTACTTAGATAAGATGCATCTTTCTTCGCGTAATCTTTTGGGAATTGTCAATGATATATTGGACTTTTCAAAACTTGAAAATAAAAAGGTAACGCTAGAAAACAGACCCTTCAGCTTTACAGACATTCTTTTTGAAACCCAAGCTATTTTACAAGGAGAAATAGATCACAAAGGCTTACACCTACATTGTTATGTTGATAAAAACGTGCCTTTACTCCTTAATGGCGATTCCTTACGCCTTTCACAAATTTTACTTAATCTTACCAACAATGCTATTAAGTTTACTGCTTCTGGGAGTATTTCTTTAGAAATTTATGCGAAAAATCACAATGAACTTGTGCAATATGTTGAATTATGGGTTAAAGATACGGGCATTGGCATTTCTGAAGAAAATTTACAAAAACTTTTTAAAGAATTTAGTCAGGCAGAAACTTCAACTACAAGGCGATATGGCGGTACAGGGCTTGGGTTAAGTATTGTGCAACGCCTTGTGGGGCTTATGGGGGGAACAGTGCGTGTTGAAAGTGTGCTTGGCAAAGGCACATCATTTGTATGTTCTATTCCCTTTGGCAAGGTTGTTGATAATAGCGACAGCACATTGGCTAAAGAAAATGTAGCTGAGCAAAAAGTGGAAGATATTTCTGGTTTGCGTATATTACTTGTGGAAGATAATGAAATAAATACTTTAATTGCTACAGAAGTTCTTGAACAATATGGATGCCATGTGGATAGTGCCGAAGATGGGGCCATAGCCTTGCGTATGCTTGAAAATACGCAATATGACCTAGTTATTATGGACATACAAATGCCTAATATGGATGGTCTTGAGGCCTCACAGCATATACGCAGCCAAGAAAAATATAATACCCTGCCCATAATCGCTATGTCAGCACATGCTCTTGTACAAGACCATGAAAAAAGCCGCCAAGCGGGCATGCAAGCTCATGTTATTAAGCCCTTTGTGCCTGAGCAATTACGTAAGGTAATTTATCAATATACGCATAAGCCATTTGTTTTCGAGGCAGAAGAATGTGCAAAAAAACTTTAAGTTTGGCCCCAACAGCCTGCCAAGGTACGTAGTATGAGCGAGCGAATATTTGAACATCCAGAAGTAATAAAGAATACCGCAGATCTTTTTTTGCGTATTTCCCGAGGCATGCTTGAAGCTGATGATTTAGACACTTTTTTTCAAAATACGCTTACAGAAGTGGGCAATGCTCTTCATGTGCATCGCGTGTATATATTTAATTTTGATGGAAAAAATTGGGAAAATATTTTCTCATGGGTTGCCCCATCTTTACCGCCATTTACGGATTTGCTAGAAGGCAGTAAACTCCAAGACGCTTTGCACAATGATGGAATGTTTATACAACTTGAAGCAGGGGATCCGTATATTGTTGAATCAATAGAAAAATTTGAAGAAGAGCATGTTAGAGATATACTTAGAGTGCATCAAATTTCAAGTTTGATTCTTGTTCCTCTCTTTTCTGAAGGTAAGCTTTCTTCTTTTTTAGGTGTTGACCAATGTGAGGATATTAAAAATTGGGCAATGGAAAGCCTGAACACTATTATAACGTTAGGGCAACTGCTTAATAATGCTATTAGCTATTATACATCCCTAAATATTTTAAATAGAAAAGAAGCAGAAGCCCAAGAGCTTTTAGATATTCTTCCTTTTCCCATATATGTTACTAATCCCGAAACGTATGAAATGCTTTTTTATAATAAAGCTATAGATGATTATGCAGATACAACAAATATCGATAAGATAAAATGCCATAAATTGTTGTTTGATGTTGATGAACCATGTTCTTTTTGTGGTATGCAATTCTTAGAAAATGGCGATAAAGCATCTCATGTGTGGGACTTGAATGATTATAAAGGTGCAATGCATTTTAAGGTTATTGACAGTTGTATTCCATGGGGCAATTTAGATAGAGCACATCTTACTCTTGCCTTTGACATTACGGATTCTTTACGAATGCAGCGTGAACAAGTGCTTGATAGAGAATCAACTGTTGCCAAGAGCCGCTTTTTGGCCAATATGAGCCATGAGTTGCGCACTCCGTTAAATGGTATTATTGGCATGACACACTTAGCTTTGCAAAGTAATGAAAACCCTAAGGTTGGAAATTATTTAACTAAAATTAAAGAGTCCTCTAAGAATTTATTGGAAGTTATTAATGATATTTTAGATTTTTCTAAAATGGAAGCAGGCAAGCTTGAGCTTGAATATCGCCCCTTTAGTCCGCGTGAAGTTTGCCAAAATATACATAAACAGCTTCTTGAAGAAGCCCAAAAGAAAGAACTAAAACTCTGTTATTCTGTATCTGATGAAGTTTCTAGTGTGCTTGTGGGTGATGCCTTGCGCTTTTCGCAAATACTCTTTCACTTGGTGAAAAATGCCATTAAGTTTACCGAGAGAGGATCTATATTTTTTGCGGTAGATGTGTATAAAAATGGGCATGGAAACGATAGAGAAGTGCTTGCTGTTAAAGTAGCAGATACTGGTATTGGTATGTCAAATGATATGCTAAAACAACTCTTTGTAGGTTTTACCCAAGCAGATACCACAAGTACGCGGCGCTATGGTGGCACAGGCCTTGGGCTTGCTATTGTTGAACACTTAGTAGAGCTTATGAGTGGACGTATTTCTGTTCAAAGTATGCTAGGACATGGAACTACAGTCACTTGTCGTTTGCCTTTTGCCATTTCTGAAGAAGAAAGCTTTATTACAGAGCAAGATGTTCCTGTGGATATTACTGGCGTATCCATTCTTTTGGCTGAAGATAATGAAATAAATACACTTATAGCCTTTGAAATGCTCACGCAGATGGGGTGCTCGGTAGATTGTGTACAAAATGGGCATGAAGTATTACAAAAACTTCAAGAAAAGACCTATGATATTATTTTAATGGATGTGCAAATGCCGCTTATGGACGGTCTTGAAGCCACAAAGCACATACGCAGGGATGCACGTTTTGATTCTCTTCCCATTGTGGCTTTAACAGCGCACGTTCTTAGAGAAGAGATTAATAAGTGTTATCGTGCAGGCATGCAAGGACATGTGCTTAAGCCTATTTCAGGCAAGGCTCTTTGTCAGGCCATTGCTACATTCACTCGATAGAAACGAATGTTGTTAGTCAGCACATGAAAAAACACGTGCTTTGTAAGATAAAAATCACCAGAAGTGCGCATTCTATGCTCGTCCTTCTGGTGATTTTTTTTATTGCATTCCAGCTAGGTCGATGCTGAAAAACGCATTTCCATGCGTGTTTCAGAAAGGCACGCCCACTCCAAATGCCGCTTTGCGGCCGCCAGAAGCAAGTTCTGGCTTATTTTACGTGGCGCAAAATTTTTCTTACAGAAAAATTTCGTTAGTCGACACTTAAAAAACAAATTCGCTAGTGGCGAAAACTTGCCGAAAAAGTCACATTTCATGCTTAATTTTTGGCAATTTTTCTGTAAACACTTAAGTTGTAAGTTTTTGTGATTACAGTTATTTTTATAGTTTTTTCAGTGCTGACTCATTATACAGCCAAATGCTCTATGATCGTGCGCTCAATGGCACTGAGGCTAAAATTTTTCATAATATGCAAGTTTTTCTTATGTTTTTTGCATAAATTTTTAACTTGCAAACAGGCTGCGTGGCTATTGCAATTGACAGGGCACAGAACCATATCTGCTCTTTGCAGGCAGTTTTCCAGTTTATTGCCACCTTTGCGCAAATGCCCAGCATGATATTCAAATAGATGACCATTTGCTTCGATGAGTTGGCGGTAGAGTGGTTCCATGCGTTCAATGCCCCCTACAATGAGAACTTTTTTGGGACATGAAGCACAAGGGCAAGGGCTTGCACAAGTCTTACACGCCAAATTTTGTACGGGCAAAGCTTTTGGTGAAGTTTTTGTTTTCTTAGCCATAGACTACCTCCATCTTGTTAAATGGAACCTACTCTAATTGAAATTGATTGTCAATTTAAAAATGTAAAAAAGTGTTATTTTTTATTGCTATTTATTATTTGACACATAAAAAGTTCGATACGTTGTTATAACAATGTGTTATTCTGAGCTGAAAAGTAAGAATCCACCAGCCTAGCTGGTGGTCAGACTGATGACAAAGTCAACACGACCGACAAATCAAGAGTAGACGCAATTTATTTGCGTTTGAGATTGCTGACAAACCCTCAAAAAATGAGGGTTTGTCAGCAATCTGACGTCAGAACTTACTTCTGACGTTTAAGAAGATTTTTTGGAGTTAAATCATCGTTCCTTTCTGAATAATATGTCATAGGCTGTAACGTAAACAATATTTTTTTTTACATTGCTACTAGTCTGTGTATGGCACAAGAGTATGTGAAAAAAATGGTAAGGAGTTTTTATCCTTGAAAATGAATTTCAAACTGTGTATACTGTTTATTATAAATTCTTTACACAAAAAAAAACGTATATTAAGTTGTGCCTGAATAAAAAGAAATGTACGGGACATATTGTAATGAGGAGAGTAACATGAACGGTTTTGTGCGCTTAGCTTTTGTATTTATAGGTGGCGTTATAATTGGTGCCGTTGGAAGCAGCGTTGCTTCACGCCATAATGGAATGCGCCCTATGGCAGTTGATGTGCTGAGCAAAGGCATGGATGTTAGGGATGCTCTTCTTGATAAAGCAGAAAATATTAAGGAAAATGTTGAAGGCTTTGTAAGTAAGGCTCAATGCGTTGCAAAAAAAACTAAAGCATAAATAGAAGATATTGCAATGTATTTGAGCTGCCAGTACACTACGAAATTATATTATACAAAAACGGATGTACACATCCTTTAACTATGAAATGATAAGAAAGTACAATCAAAAAATATGCAAAAAATCTCTGTATTTTCTTAAAATAGGAAAACATTCATGTTTTTAAATTCGCTTTATATTGTTCACGAAACCCTTGGCAGCAAGGGGAGAATACGCCTAAGATCATCGAACCCGTTAAGTTTACGTAGCGTAAAACAAATAAAAAATATATTGGACACCATCGATGGTCTATGTGATGTGTGCATAAATGCTAGAAGTGGCAGTGTTCTTTTGTATTATACGAACATGCAAGGCCGTGAAAATGCGCTCAATGCCTTGGGAGTGAGCTTTACTCCTTTAAGTGAGACCCTTCCTATGCGCGCTGCCTCGGGCGAGCTTGATAATAGCTTAGATAGTGAAGGTAATCCTTTTATATGGCCTATTTTTCGCTATGTTTTTTTACGTCCTCTTTTACCTATGGGCTTTCGCATCTTTGGCGCAACGCAAAGAGCAATTCCTTATATATGGCAAGGAATTAAAGAACTTTTTAGCGGAAAACTCAATGTAGATGTGCTTGATGCTACAGCCATTATCATATCGCTGTTTAGGCGTGATTTTGGTACTGTGAGTTTGCTCACGTTCTTGCTTGGCATGGGTAATGCTTTGGAAGAATGGACAAGGCAAAAATCTAGGGCTAGTTTGACCAAAAGTTTGAGCCTTGATGTTGATACTGTGTGGGTACGCCGCGATGATGAAGAAATGCGTATTCCTTTTGATCAACTCACCTTAGATGACATTGTTATTGCACGCTCTGGTAATACCATAGCGGTAGATGGTATTGTGGTTGAAGGTGAAGCCATTGTGAATCAGGCATCAATGACTGGCGAGCCAGAGGGCGTTTTCCGTAAGGCTGGAGGTGCTGTTTTTGCCGGAACTGTGCTTGAAGACGGAACCTTGTTTATTCGCCCAACCCAAATTGGTACCGAAACTAGATTGCAAAAAATAGTTGATTTTATAGAACAATCGCAACATTTAAAAGCTTCTATTGAAGGTAAGGCCATGCGCATGGCAGACCTTGCTGTGCCTTTTACCTTCCTACTTTCAGGTCTTGTGTGGTTTATTACCCGCAATCCTATACGTGCAGCTTCTGTGCTCTTGGTAGATTACTCTTGTGCTTTGCGCCTTGCAACGCCACTTGCCATTTTAGCGGCCATGCGCGAAGGAGCAAGTCGTGGTGTGCTTATTAAGGGCGGTGTGTTTTTAGAAGGTCTTGCAGAAGCTGATACCGTGGTATTTGATAAAACAGGCACATTAACGAAGGCACGCCCTCGCGTTGCTAAGGTTGTGACCTGTGCAGGCCATACAGAAACTGAAGTATTACGCCTTGCTGCATGCCTTGAGGAACACTTTCCACATCCTGTGGCTCGTGCTGTGGTTCAAAAGGCCGATGAAGAAAACTTGCAACACCGTGAAGAACATAGTGAAGTTGAATATATCGTAGCCCATGGCATCACCAGCCGCTGGCACGACAAAAGAGTTCTTCTTGGTAGCAGGCACTATATTTGCGAAGATGAAAAAATCTCTCTTGGCCCCTTAGAAAAAGAAGCCAATGAATTATTAGCTCAAGGCTACTCGTTGCTTTATTTAGCAATAGATTCTAACATTGCAGGACTTATTGTTATTGAAGATACCTTGCGTGAAGAAGCTGCTGCGGTTATTCAAGCTTTATACACAACAGGTATTAAGCGGGTTGTGATGATTACCGGTGATGAGGTGCGCTCTGCTCAAAATATTGCAGATCGTCTTGGCATTACAGAATTTCATGCTAAAATTTTGCCGGTAAACAAAGCAGAAATTATTCAAGAATTACAATCTCAAGGCGCTAAGGTTATTATGGTTGGAGATGGCATGAACGATGCTCCGGCTCTTTCCTTGGCTGATGTGGGTATAAGTTTACGTGATGGTACAGACTTAGCTCAAGAAGTGGCCGATGTGGTTCTTACCCAAAGTTCTCTTGAAGGCCTGCTTGTGGCACGTTTGCTTGGGCAAAGGGTGCTTAGTCGTATCAAGTCAAACTTTGCTTGGAATACAGGGCTTAATTCAGCATATCTTGGCTTAAGCCTTTTTGGTGTGGTTTCCCCCATGCTGTCGGCTGTGTTGCACAATGTTACTACTGTTGGGGTTACGGTTAATGCCATGCGCCCCCTTGTTCCCGTACACTCTTCTACTGAAGCTTTGCCAGCTTTTGGAGAAAATGCATGATTGAAAACTATGTGACTTCGTTTATAGAAGGAAGGGTGCGTTTGCGCCACCCTATTTTTAAGAATATGGAAGTTGTTACGCAGGTACAAGAACTGCTGCAAAATATGCCGGGCGTAGAATCCTTAACGCATAATCCTCGTACGGGATCGTTGTTACTTGAATATGACCCTGAGCTTTTAGACCAAGAAACCTTGCTTGCCATGCTACAGCAAGGGGAAGAATGGCTTGCACTTAATACAGACTACACAATAGAGCCCACACAAGAATCTTTGACTGCTCTTAAAGAAAAGGTGTGTGCGCTTATGCCTACCTCGTGTGCTTTGCCGTATTTAGATTCGTTAACGAAGGGAGAAAAGCGTCGTCTTTTTAATCGTACTATGGCCCTTTCATACGGGGTTTCCATGGTTTCTCTTCTTGTGAATACTAAGCGTACTCATGTTATAGCCGGAAGTCTTTTTTTTGCATTATCGCTTTGGCATATAAAAAGAATGCGTAAGGCCATTTTGTAAAATATTTGTGCTTTAATCGCATGCATGCGCTGCATTCTTCTGTACTTGGCATTGAAACGCTTTAAACAGGGCATAAATACACGGTAAACGCAGTAAGCTACATAGTCGATGCTGAAACACGCATTTCCATGCGTGTTTCAGAAAGGCACGCCTACTCCAAATACCCTTTTAGGGCCGCCAGAAGCAAGTTCTGGCTTATTTTACGTGGCGCAAAATTTTTCTTACAGAAAAATTTCGTTAGTCGGCACTTAAAAAACAAGTGCGCTAGTGGCGAAAACTTGCCGAAAAAGTCGCATTTCATGCTTGGTTTTTGGCAATTT
>CAYJOQ010000035.1:0-17913 GCA_964371825.1 uncultured Desulfovibrionaceae bacterium | reverse complement strand
GAAGTGGAAAAAGATCCAAGCTTGCTTGAAAAAAAATATGATAATAAAGAATTTCAAATTATCATGGATCGCTTAGCCCTTTCGTATGCCAATGATAAAGAACGCTGGCAACGCGTTACTGCGAAAATTAAGGGTGTTTCTGAAGAAACCACCACCGGTGTTCACCGTTTATATCAATTGGCAGAAGAAGGCGCATTACTCTTCCCTGCATTTAACGTCAATGATTCAGTAACAAAATCTAAATTTGATAATCTTTATGGATGCCGTGAGTCATTAGCAGATGGCATTAAGCGTGCAACAGATGTTATGGTAGCGGGTAAGGTTGTTGTCATTATCGGCTATGGCGATGTGGGTAAAGGATGCGCACAATCCATGCGTGGCTTTGGTGCTCGTGTTATTGTTACGGAAATTGACCCCATTTGCGCTTTACAAGCTGCCATGGAAGGTTATGAAGTTACCACCATGGAAGAAGCCGTGCATGAAGGCGATATTTTTGTCACTTGCACAGGCAACTATCATGTTATTACATCTAAGCACATGGAGTCCATGAAGGACGAAGCAATCATCTGCAATATTGGCCACTTCGACAATGAAATTGAAATGTCCTACCTTGAAGAAACTCAAGGAATCACCTGCTTAAATATTAAGCCTCAAGTGGATAAATGGACCTTGCTTTCTGGTCGCTCCATTGTGGTTTTGGCAGAAGGCCGCCTTGTTAACCTTGGCTGCGCAACAGGTCATGCTAGCTTTGTTATGTCCAATAGCTTTACCAACCAAGTGTTGGCACAAATACGCCTTGCCACAGATGCAGATCTTGAACGTAAGGTATACACCCTACCCAAGGATCTTGATGAAGAAGTAGCCCGCTTACACCTTGAACGCCTTGGTGTAAAGTTAACTACCCTTACTCAAGAACAAGCTGACTACCTTGGTGTTAGCATCAATGGTCCATACAAAGCTCATCATTACAGATATTAATATATACTAACATTTTCCACAGTAAGAAACCACCAGCCTAGCTGGTGGTTTGAGAGTGTTGACAAAGTCAATACGACCGAGAAATCAAGAGTAGGAGCAATTTATTTGCGCCGTTAAACGATTGATTTTCGTGCCTTTCCGCTTGGCAGCTTTGCTGTCAATAGCGGCGCAAACACCACAAAGTGGGGTTTGTCATCAGTCTGAAACTCTCATGCCACTGGTATGAGAGTTTTTTTATGGATAAAATCCTTTACTAAACACATACATTCTACCTGCAACGCTGTTAGACATTTATAGCACACCTACCTTAAAGCAACATTTACAACAGCCCTCATAAAAAAACTTTCTGTACTTTTGACACACAAATACACTCTTTGTATTCTTATGTATGGCATAATCAACATCTACAAAAAATAGCATAATCTTTTATCTTTTAAGTAGTTAGTATAACTTTTTTTCCAAGCATATATTTTTTCAACATAAATACTACCATTTTTCTATAAATATTTTAGACTTTAATTTCAATAACTTATGTTGCATTTCTTCAAAAAGCTGTTACTATATACCTAATTCAACAGCATACAATGGTACTAGCCATACCAATGGTAGTGAAAAATTTATGAGGTTCCTTATGCTATATATAATCGACACACCAATCATAAAGCGCATATGCCTTATTATTTTAGTATTTTGCATTCTGCTCCTTACCGCTTGCGGCACGAGTCGCTATAAGGGCGGTAAAAGCTCTGGCACAGGGTATGAGGTAGTAAAAACTGCTAAAAGCCAAATAGGGAAAAAATATCGTTACGGCGGAGAATCGCCTCAAAAGGGCTTTGATTGTTCAGGGCTTATTTGGTGGGCATATAAAAAACACGGGCTTAAAGTTCCCCGTGTGACCACAGGTCAAGCAAAAGTAGGTACATCTGTTAAAAAGAGTAAGGCCAAGCCAGGAGATATTGTGGTATTTAAGATGAGCCGACGCTCACGCGCCCTTCATACAGGTATTTACGTTGGAAACAACAATTTTATACATAGCCCAAGCACTGGGTCGAAGGTGCGCATTGAAAGCCTGAATACATATTGGGAACCCAAGCTTCGAGCTGTGCGCCGTGTTGTGCATTAACAATCTTATGGCCTTTGCAGATTTTGCAAACACAGGCCCATGTCCAACCCCCTAATTGGACATTCGTGCCGCTTACGATAGCAAGGCTGTCATAAGCGGCACAATTATTTTATGCATCCTTAAGCAAAGCTTCAAATTCTTCTAGCAACTCTTGTGCAACTTCAACTTCAAAGTCTTCGGTCGCTTGTAAAAGCTTTGATAAAAGATTTTCTGCATTTGTTCCTTGTAAGCGTTCAAGAAAATATTGAATGGTGTTCACAGCATGTCCCCAGTCATGTTCTACATGAATAATGGCTTGGTGAACAACATGTATGGCATGTTCTCTTTCGGCTTGATTTAAACGATCGCTTACCTTTTCATCTTGTGCCGAAGAGTCTGCTAGGCTGCCGCTACCAAATTCTTCACTGATAGAATCTACTGCCTCGCTCAATCGAACCACAAGGGTACGCAAGTGCGGTGTGACCATATTTGGGCTGTGCACAAAAGCCTTTTCAAGAGCCTCAGCAGCAGATGCCAACGAAGCAGCACCAAGGTTTGCGGCTAT
The DNA here is from genome assembly GCA_964371825.1 of uncultured Desulfovibrionaceae bacterium. Classification (GTDB taxonomy): domain Bacteria; phylum Desulfobacterota; class Desulfovibrionia; order Desulfovibrionales; family Desulfovibrionaceae; genus CAYJAD01. The sequence continues at coordinate 15,268 of CAYJOQ010000035.1, read as the reverse complement.
GCCACGCACTGTATGCGCATGACGTATTGCTTCATCAAATTCATTTTTTTGCATACAAGTAGCAATATCTTCATTTATGGTAGCGTATCTATCGGCAAATTTAATGAGCAAACTTATATACAAAGCCTCATTACCACCCACGGTAGCAAGACCACTTGCAAGGTTAAAACCTTCAAGGGTATGGGGCAGCTTCTTCTTCCTTTGTGACACGGTAGTAGGCTTTGGTGCAGATTCTTTTTTATTCGATGAAGACGGTAACCATGCATTAATAGTAGAAAAAAGAGCCATAGGTTCAAGAGGCTTTGTAAGGTGCGCATTCATGCCCACCTGCTTTGAGAGCTCTTTATCCTCTTCTGTTGCATGTGCCGTCATGGCTATAATAGGCATACGATGCCCAGCAGCACGTATACACCTTGTAGCTTCAAGGCCATCCATAATGGGCATTTGCACATCCATAAGCACAAGCGAATATCTTTCTTTGGCAACAGCATCTACAGCTTCTTGACCATTATTGGCAACATCAACATCAAGCTCAGCAGCCTTGAGCACTTCACAAGCTATTTCTTGATTAATTTCATTATCTTCTACCAAAAGAATACGTACAGGGCCTTCAACAATTTGCACTTCATTGTGTTTTTCTTCTACTACAACCACAGGCCCCTGAGCAATCATTTCTTCTAATACATCAAGAACTTCTTCAGGTATTAAAGGTTTATGTAAAAAACCCGTAAATCCGGCATCACGTGCCATGCTTTTAATTCCAGAAAGATCATGGCGTGACTGAAGCGCCAATAAAGGCTTAGGGTGTTGTGTAATCATTTGCAAAAGGTTTTGCGCAGTTTCAATTCCATCCATATCCGTCATATGCCATGTGATTAAGGCTGTGTCATATGGTACACCAGCATTATCTGCAGCAGCAATCATGTTGAGAGCTTCCTCACCCCCCGATGCTGCAATTTCCACCTGCATGCCATATTGCTGCAAAATACCAAATGAAGCTTGCGCCGTTAACGCATCTTGATCCACCACGAGCGCTTTGCGCCCGTTAAGAGAGCACTCAATGGGCACTACATCTTGCGCTGCCGATAGAGGAATTAACATGGAAAAAGCACTGCCGCCTGTAGCACTTGGGGCAATATCTATTTCACCTTGCATAAGGCGCACAAGCTTTGAGCACGTTGCAAGGCCAAGCCCAGCCCCGCCATATTCACGCGTGTGCGAATTATCTATTTGAAAAAATGGTTTAAAAATTTCTTCATAAAATTCTTCTGCTACGCCTATGCCCGTATCCACAACGGTGAAATTTACAAGGTCGCCCGCAGCTTTTTTTGCTACCATTTTAATGGACCCTTGCTCAGTAAATTTAACTGCATTATCAACAAGATACAACACAGACTGCATTAACCTTAAAGAGTCACCGCATAAAAGCCCTGAAATTTGCGGGTCTATCTCATAGCTAATTTCAATATTCTTTTCATCGCATCTTGGCTGCATTTGCTCTATTATAGAAGCAAAAACAGTTTCAATATCAAAGGGCAACTCTGTAAGAGTCAATTCTTCATCTTCCATCATAGAATAATCTAGCATCTCCTGGAAGACACTTAATAAACTCTTGGCAGAATCAATGATAGTCGTTAAATACTTACGCTGTTGTTCTTCAAGCCGTGTTTGCTGAAATAAGTAACCAAGGCCAATGATGGCATTAATTGGAGTACGTATTTCATGGCTGATTTTGGCTAGAAAATTGTCCTGCATAATGCAACCCTTTATAATTATATTTTTTTATCACACATTTGTAGAATCAAAAAGCTGTGTTTATTTTGCCCAATATTTTTTTTTCTTGCAAGCAACATAAGCACATTTAATAAAAAATTATCTTTGCACTCAGCTTTATGAGCAACATAACTATAAAAAGAGTATAAAACAAGAAAAAGCTACTATATTTTGCAAAACCAAGCATGCAACTAGGCTTTATAAAAGGTGAAGAGGACATACTCCTTCCAGGAGCAAAACAGAAGTAAACTAAGAAAAAAGAACCGAAAAATTATGGAAAATTCGTGAATCAAACTATAGAAAAAGAAAAAGGCACCTAAAATTAGGTGCCAAAATCTCTGGTGGGCAGTGAGGGGATCGAACCCCCGACATCCGCCTTGTAAGGGCGGCGCTCTACCAGCTGAGCTAACTGCCCGCGCAAGAAATGTCTATATGAAATGCTACCTCTCTGTCAACAGAATTTTAAAAAAAATGCATTTTTTTTAAAATTTATTTTCCCACAAACACGATTTGCCCATAAGCATCTAAAATATTAATTAAATCTAAACATCTTCTTCTTTGTAGCCTTCTCAGCTCACATTTGTCATAAAAAAAAAGTATTTTTTTAGATTTAATATAGCTTCTGTGCATTGCCAAATAAGGCAATGCGTCTTAGATTACATGAAGTCAATTTGTATGACAGATATGTAGGTGTGGAGAAATACTCGCTCCATGCCATTTTATATATAGACTATATCAAGCCATGGAGGCAACTTTGAATCAATTTACTCGCAACCTGACGCTTTGGGCCATTATTGCCCTTGCCATGGTCATGCTATTTAACATGTTTCAACAACCGCAATCGCAAAACGAACCTGTTTCCTACACAGAATTTTTGCAAAAAGTGGACGATGGAGACATTACGTCCGTTACCATACAAGGCCGTAACCTTATTGGGCATGACATCCAAGGTAAAAACGTACAAACCTATACTCCTGCTGACGGAGACCTTGTAAATCGTCTTTTGGAAAAAAAAGTAGCTATTAATGCAGAACCCTTGGATGACCAACCATGGTATATGACCTTACTTATATCTTGGTTCCCCATGCTCTTACTTATAGGTGTGTGGATTTTCTTTATGCGACAAATGCAAGGCGGCGGCGGTAAGGCCATGAGTTTTGGCCGTTCTCGTGCTCGTTTGCTTAATGAAGAACAAGGCAGAGTAACCTTTGATGATGTAGCCGGTATTGACGAAGCAAAGGATGAATTGTCAGAAGTGGTAGAGTTTTTATCTAATCCTAAAAAGTTTACCCGCCTTGGTGGTCGTATTCCTAAGGGCGTTCTTCTTGTAGGCCCTCCAGGAACAGGAAAAACCTTACTTGCAAGAGCAGTAGCCGGCGAAGCTGGGGTTCCTTTCTTTTCCATTTCAGGCTCAGACTTTGTAGAAATGTTTGTAGGTGTTGGTGCATCTCGTGTACGCGACCTATTTACTCAAGGCAAAAAGAATGCTCCCTGCCTTATTTTTATCGACGAAATTGATGCTGTAGGTCGCCAACGTGGTGCCGGTCTTGGGGGTGGTCATGATGAGCGCGAACAAACCCTAAACCAACTTCTTGTGGAAATGGATGGCTTTGAATCAAACGAAGGCGTTATTCTTATAGCTGCTACCAACCGTCCCGATGTGCTTGACCCTGCACTTTTGCGTCCTGGTCGTTTTGACCGCCAAGTGGTGGTTCCAACTCCAGACCTTAAAGGGCGTCGCCGTATACTTGAAGTACACACAAGGCGCACCCCCCTTGGCAATGACGTTGACCTTGATACCCTAGCACGCGGAACTCCCGGATTTTCCGGTGCTGACCTTGAAAATCTGGTTAACGAAGCAGCCTTACAAGCAGCAAAAATCAACAAAGAAGCTCTTGTTATGCAAGATTTTGAATATGCAAAAGATAAAATTCTCATGGGGCGCGAAAGACGTAGCCTTATTTTATCTGACGAAGAAAAGCGTATTACGGCGTACCATGAGGCAGGCCATGCTCTTGCTGCGCGCCTTTTACCAAAAACAGATCCCGTGCATAAGGTAACCATCATACCTCGAGGGCGAGCCCTTGGTGTAACCATGCAATTACCTGAAGAAGATAGGCATGGCTATTCCCGCAACTATTTGCTGAACAATCTTGTTGTTCTTCTTGGTGGACGTGTGGCTGAAGAAATTATTTTTGACGACATTACCACCGGTGCCAGCAATGATATTGAAAGAGTTACAAAAATGGCGCGCAAAATGGTTTGCGAATGGGGCATGAGTGAAAAGGTAGGCCCCCTTGCCATTGGCGAAACTGGCGAAGAAGTATTTATAGGTCGTGAATGGGTACAAAATAAGAACTTTAGTGAAGAAACAGCTCGCATGGTAGATGGCGAAGTTAAGCGTATTGTCTACGAAGCGCGTACACGCTGCCGTGAACTCTTAGAAGAAAACGTTAAATATCTGCACGCTGTTGCCGAAGCATTACTTGAGCGTGAAACTATTAGCGGTGAAGACCTTGAGCTAATCATGCAAGAAAAACCCTTACCACCTATGGACTTAGAAGAAACTTCAAACAAGACAAACGAAACCACCTCTTCTACCAGTGCAGAAAAAGTAGCAGAGGATCAAGAATTTCTTTTAGAAGAAGCTCCTGAGTCAGAAGAAGATTCAAATAAAGACCAGCCCACAGAACAAGAGTCTGCTCAACAACACGAAGAACATACAAAAGAATCTGATCAGGCTAAAAAAGAGGACAAATAATATTCATGGGCATAAACGTCACATGGACTTTACGTGGGGGGGAGGTGTTTACACCTGCCCCCTTTGGAGTTATGGGCATTGTAAACATAACCCCTGACTCTTTTTATGACGGCAATACCTACCATAGCCAAGATAACACCTTAAATCTTGGACTTGCCCACGCGATAAAACTTTGGGAGGAAGGAGCGCACATTCTTGACATTGGCGGTGAATCTTCACGGCCAGGTGCAACCCCTTTAGACAGCCATACAGAGCTACAACGTATTATGCCTGTGCTTGTTCCTCTTTTACAAAAATGTCATACTGCTGCCATAGAAGGACAACGCTTTCCGTATATATCTGTTGATACCTATCATGCTAAAACGGCTGCCACAGCCCTTGAAGCTGGTGTGCATATTATCAATGATATTTCTGCCTGCCTTTATGAGCCTGAGCTTGTGGATGTGGTGAGTGCATATAAACCAGGCTATGTGCTTATGCACTGCAAAGGCACGCCAAAAACCATGCAAGAACACATATATTATGATAATATTATTGATGAAATATGTTCTTTTTTTGAACAACGCATCAATATTCTTGTGCGTGCGGGGCTTCCGGAAGAACATATTGTACTTGACCCCGGCATAGGTTTTGGTAAGAATATTGAGCATAATATTACAATTTTACAAAATTTACAGAAATTAAAATCCTTTGGGCGCCCAATTTTAATGGCCTTGTCTATGAAGTCGCTCATACAAGGTTTATTGCAACCTCATTTACTAAACAATGAAGAAAAAGCTCAAGGAACACAAATTATTACAGCACTTTTAGCACAACAAGAAATTTTCTTACATCGTGTACATCATGTGCAACAAACCTTACAAACGTTACAGATTGTTCACTCTCTTACATCACCATGTACTACACGTTGTGGGAGCTAAAAAATCATGCTTGATCCTTTAATACATGAACTTTCCCTTGATTGGCGAGATCCGGTAGACATTCTTATAATTACGGTATTACTCTATAAAGTAATAAAAATGTTTCGAGGAACTAGGGCCCTTACTGCGGCCTTGGGCCTTGGCATACTTATGTTACTTTTTTTCTTTTCTTATAAAGCTGGCCTTTATACCACCACGTGGATTTTACAAAATGTTATGAATTCACTTTTCCTTGTGGTTGTCATTCTTTTCCAAAAAGATATTCGCCAAATACTAGGTGAAGTAGGAGCTCGATATTTTGGACGCCATTCAAGCCTAGAAAAAGATACTCTTGATGAACTTGTTAGCGCCTGTGTAGACATGGCTCGTTTGCGTATTGGAGCGCTCATTATTATTGAACGTACCTTACCGCTTGGAGATATGATTCGCCAAGAAGGCATTGGCGTTGATGCAAAAATCTCGCGTAAACTTTTAACAAGTATATTCTTCCCAAACTCTCCTCTTCATGACGGAGCTATTATTATCAGCAAGGGAAAAATCTCTGCTGCAGGATGTATTTTGCCCTTGGCCATAATTCCTGGTCAAAATTTTGGCACAAGACACCGTGCAGCCCTTGGTATTACAGAAGAAAGTGATGCCCTTGCCATTGTAATCTCAGAAGAGCGCGGCGAAATTCGCGTAGCATCCAAGGGCGAATTTACACCGGCTTTAAACGGCACAAAACTTACACAGGTTATTAGCCATGCGTTATAATATACGAGAACTGAATTTTCCGATTTTACTACTTTCTTTTACTATTGCTTGCGGCCTATGGTATAGCATAACCGTGAGCGATACCGTAGAAGTGCAATTGGAAGTGCGTATAGATTATAAAGAAATTCCCGAAGGACTGATTATTACAAAAGGCCTTATAAAAAAGATTGATGTGCGCATTAGCGGCCCAGAGCCCTTACTACGTGACCCAAAAGCTCATACTCTTGTTCATGTGGTGGATTTATCAAACATAAAAAAAGGCGATAACATTCTACCGCTTTCTTCAACTACATGGGATAAAGCTTTTCGCGCCTTTAAAGTGCGCGAAGTTACCCCTCCTCGCTTAGAAATTCATGCCGAACAAATTCAAGAGCGTAATGTAGCCATTGTTCCTGATATTCAAACAAATATACATTCTTCGGCTTTTAAAGTAACAAATGTTGTATTATCGCCTAACAATGCTCTTATAAGCGGTGCAGAAAGTATTATAAAAAAAATAAAAAATATTGCCTTACCCATTCAAATAGACCCTAAAACACAACCCGGAACCTATGCTGAAACAATTCCGCTAGGTGTACACCTACCTGAAGTGTTGGTTACTCCCTCACAAGTGGAGCTTAGCTACACTGTCGTAAGCGAAAGAAAACAACTTGAAATAACGAGAAATATCCGCATTGAAGTTCAGGAACAACAAAATTATTCTATAACACCAAAGCAATTACAATTTACCGTAGAACTTCCTCAAGCATTAATAAAAAATACTGCATACTTAGCAGGCGCATACATGAGCGTAACGCCACCACCTTTAGAAATAGGACAAAAAGCCTCGGTGCCTTTACGACTTATTCTTCCAGAAGGAATGACCTTAACAGGTAAATTGCCCCTTGAAGTAGAAATATTACGCGTAAAATAAACCACCTTAAACACAGTAAACAATACAGTTACACTATATTTTGCATTAACAATATGAGGAGAAGCCATGCATAAGGCCCTTTTTGGCACCGACGGAATTCGTGGAAAAGTAAATACCCATCCCATGACAGCCGATGTAGCTTTGCGTTTAGGCCTTGCGGCAGGAACCTTATTTCGCCGCGGTAACCACGCCCATAAGGTCGTGATTGGTAAGGATACACGACTTTCAGGTTATATTTTTGAATCTGCTCTCACAGCTGGTCTTTGCGCTGCAGGCATGCATGTTATTATGACAGGCCCATTGCCAACACCGGCCATATCTTTTCTTACGCGCAGTATGCGCGCTGACCTTGGTGTCGTTATTTCTGCATCACATAATCCTTATTATGACAATGGTATCAAATTTTTTGACGCTGAAGGATGCAAGCTACCCGATGCAGTAGAAGCCGAAATGGAAAGACTTATGGCAAGCCCAGACCTTACCTATCCATCACAAGAAAAAGTGGGAAGAGCTACCAAAATTCAAGACGCTGGCGGACGCTATATAGTCTATACCAAAAGCTGCTTTCCGCCGCACCTTTCCCTTGATGGTCTTCGTATTGTCATGGACTGTGCCCATGGTGCAAGCTATAAGGTTGCTCCTTTGGCCCTACGTGAACTTGGTGCAGAAGTTATTACCCTTGGCACAGACCCCAATGGGACAAATATTAACGATGGGTGCGGCTCACTTTTTCCGCAGCGTGTGGCCGAAAAAGTGAGAGAAGTGCGCGCAGACATTGGACTTGCTCTTGATGGAGATGCTGATCGTCTTATTGTTGTTGATGAACATTCAAATATTTTAGATGGCGATCAAATTATGGCTCTTTGTGCTCTTGCCATGATGGAAAGAAACGAATTGCCGCATAAAACCTTGGTTGCAACCGTTATGAGCAACATGGCTCTTGAGGTATTTATGCATGATCGTGGCGGCACACTTATGCGCACCCAAGTGGGTGATAGATACGTTATGGAAGCCATGCGCAAATCAGGTGCCATGTTTGGCGGAGAGCAATCAGGACATTTGATTTTTAGACAATATAGCACAACAGGCGATGGACTACTTGCCGCTTTGCAAATTTTACGGTATATGGGCGAGAAGGAACGTCCGCTCTCAGAGCTGGCAGGCTTGCTTACGCCTTTTCCTCAAGAACTTATTAATGTACACGTGGGGAAAAAGGTTCCATTTGAAGAGTTACCAGAATTACAAAAAGCCATTGGCCAAGTGGAGAAAGAACTCAGTAAACGTGGTCGTGTGCTTTTACGATATTCCGGTACAGAATCGCTTTGTCGAGTGATGGTTGAAGGTGAAGATAGCGTTAAAGTAAAAGAATATGCACAAAACCTTGCAGAAACAGTACGCACTGTTTTATCCGTATAACACGGTAGCAAGAAGGAAAGGAAGACATGCAAAAGATTCGTAAGGTCGTTATTCCGGTAGCTGGTTGGGGCACACGCTCACTACCTGCAAGTAAGAACATTCCTAAGGAAATGCTCCCTATTTACAACAAACCAGTTATCCAACACGTCGTAGAAGAAGCTATGCTCGCAGGCATTGAAGACGTAGTTTTTGTTACTAACAGAGATAAAAAAGTTATTGAAGATCACTTTGATTATAACTTACAACTTGAGCATGTTTTAGAGCGTGCAGGCAAAACAGACAAATTAGACATGATTCGCCACGTTGCTGAAATGGTTAACATCTTATCTGTACGCCAAAAAAAGCAATTGGGCCTTGGTCATGCCGTACTCTGCGCCAAAGACATTGTTCGTGACGAACCATTTGCCATTATGGTAGGTGATGACCTTATGTTTGGCGGAACACCTGGCATCAAACAGCTTATTGATGTAGCTATGGCAGAAAAAATGCCTGTTATTGGTGTTATGGAAGTGCCACAAGAAAAAGTTGACCGTTACGGTATTATTGATGGAGTCGAAGTTTCACCCGGTGTATATCGGATTAACAACTTAATAGAAAAACCATCTCTTGAAAAAGCCCCTTCACGCCTCGCCATTGTGGGACGTTATGTGCTTACACCTGATATTTTTGAACATATTGAAAAGGTAACTCCCGGCCATGGCGGCGAAATTCAGCTCACTGATGCTCTACAAACCCTTGCTAAAGACCGTGGCATGCTCGCAGTAAAAATGTCTGGCAAACGTTTTGATGCTGGCGACTGGGCCGAGTATCTTACTGCCAATATCTACTTTGGCATGCAAGACGACACCTTGCGTGACGACCTTGTAAGCATGTTACAAAACCTTCTACAACAAAAATAGTTCATAATATAATCACACTTTATGGGAAGAAGATGCTGTATCTTCTTCCCATTTTATCCTTGGCAAGGGTTATCCTTTAGTATAAAGATATCTATGTATTTTTCCATTGCCTTACTTACACCACCATTTGCTACACTTACCTATGCTCTACCTTCATGGTGGCCTAAGGAAAACACTCACATACTCCAAAGGGGATTAAGGGTTGCCATTCCTCTTGGTAAAAGCCTACGCGTAGGCGTCTTACTTGAGGTTCAAACCCATACGCCTGACCTGCCGTTAGGAGTAGATATTAAACCTTTTTCCTTTATTCTTGAAAAAGCCCCCCTACTCGATGCTCACTATCTTGATATGGTGCAGCAACTTTCCTTACGTCAATACCGAAGTCAAGGCGATATTCTAGGTCATATGCTGCCAACGGGCTTGCGAAGCACAAAGATTACCATACGGCATTTTGAAGAAACCAAACCCAAAAAATACAGCCTAAAAGCTACATGCGCACTGCAAGACCATGAAAAAGCAACTCTTATCGCGGCACTTATAAATGGTAGAGCAGATTTTTTATTACCAAAGCACGATGCAGCAGAAAGTGAAGTGTGCCAATTATTAGTAGAACCGCCATGGCCTGTGCGTCCTATGGCAAAAAAGCAAATTGCCATTTTAGAGTATTTACTTGATGCAGGAAATCATCCTACGCGCCGACAAGTGCTAAAACATGTGGGTGATGGCGCAGCGCAATCATTGGCCACACTTATCAAAAATGGTCACGTGGCCTTATGCCCTACTGACATTGAAGAAGACATCTTTGCCAAAGACTTATTGCCCCCTTTAGAAAGCGAAACGCCGCAAACCTTTACCTTCTCAATAGCTCAAGAAAAAGCTCTTGATGCCTTTGCAAAAGCTCTTGATGCCCCCCCTCATACAGCAGCACAAAATCATGTGCTCTTTGGCGTCACTGGCAGCGGCAAAACTGCAGTATATTTAGCCCTCACGCAAATGTGTTATCAACGCGGAAAATCTATGTTGCTATTAGCGCCTGAGGTGGCCTTAACTCATAAGCTCTATAGAGATGCTTGCATTGCCTTACCTCACATAGATATTTTCTTATACCATGGCTACCAAAGTGCCGCTCGTCGTGAAAAACTTTTCAGAGAATTAAGCCAAAGGCAAAGCCCTTGCCTAATTATCGGTTCTCGTTCTGCGTTATTCTTACCCATACCTCAACTTGGTGCCATAGTACTTGACGAAGAACATGATGGTTCTTTCAAACAAGATGAAAAACTTATTTACCATGCAAAGGAAGTAGCACACTTTCGTATTGCGCAGCAAAAAGGTCTCTTAGTTTTAGGCTCTGCAACCCCAGATATTAAAACCTATCATGCCGTCAAAGAAGGCCATTTGCATGTGCATAGCTTGCCTGAGCGTGTAGGGGGCGGTACATTGCCAAGTATTACCCTCATAGATATCGCTGGCAAAAGTGGCCATGCCAGCCTTCTGGCACCTGAAAGCGAAATGGCACTCAAAGAAACCCTTGCCAAGGGTGAACAGGCGGTTATTTTGCTCAACAGGCGTGGCTATGCACCACTTATGTACTGCCTTGATTGCCAAAAAGTAGCCCGTTGTCCGCATTGTGAAATTGGCTTGACCTATCATAAAGGGCGGGAAAAGCTTATCTGTCATTATTGTGGACATAGCGTTTCCTTTCCTGTTGTTTGTCCGCATTGCAAAGGTATGCACTACCTCCCCATGGGTGAAGGCACAGAAAAGATAGCCGAACACGTAGGTTCACTCCTCAATACTACAGTTTTACGCTTAGACAAAGATAGCACACGCAAACAAGGGCGCATGGAAGAAATATTAGAAGCGTTTGCCAAACAAGAAGCCTCTGTGCTTGTGGGAACACAAATGCTCTCCAAAGGGCATCATTTTCCCAATGTGACCCTTGCCCTTATTGCAGACGCAGATCTTGGCCTTAACTTACCTGATTATCGGGCTGCGGAACGTACATTTCAACTCCTTGTACAATCAGCAGGAAGGGCAGGAAGAGGCGCAAAACCAGGGCGTGTACTTATCCAAACTCGTGACGTACATCATTATTGCTGGAAATATATACAACAGGCCGATTATGAAAGTTTTTACGAAGATGAAATTGCAAGACGTCAAAAAAGGCTATACCCTCCATTTGTACGTCTTGCCCTCATCCGCATAAGCCATGCCCTTGATATTTCAGAAGGAACACATATGGTTAAGGAGTTAGGTGCTCATTTACGCAAAATAGCAAAAGAAAGTAACGTCACCGTGCTTGGGCCAGCCCCTGCCCCTCTCACACTGTTACGAGGCCAAAAACGCTACCACTGCCTAATAAAAAGCCAAGATTGGCACACCATACGCACCACATATGCAAAAATGCTACAGTGCATTAACAGAAAAATCCTCAGAGTTTCTCTTGACTTAGACCCTATTAATATGCTCTAAGTGTCCACATGCACAAAAAGCGTTACTCATATTTTTTTGGGCAACACTATAAAAAACATAACTTTCGGGGGATCCATGTCAATTTTGCGTAATCTTTTTTTAACAATGCTAATACTTAGCGCTTCAACTTCAGCTTTTGCTGAAGGCTTTGCCATGACCGAATGGTCTGCTCGTGGGCTTAGTCTTGCAGGCGGCATGGTAGGACGCGCTGACGATGTTTCTACTCTTGCGTATAACCCTGCAGGCATAACACAGCTTGAAGGCACACACATGATGGCTGGAGCATCCTTTATTGCTCCATATGGTTCCATACAGGCCTACACCAGTACTGGAACACACATGACAAGCACCAAGCCGCAAGTTTGGGTTCCACCTCATGCGTACATTAGCCATCAACTCAACGATTCTGTGTGGCTTGGCTTTGGAACATTCAGTCGTTTTGGTCTTGGCAATAGCTATTCTGAAGATTGGGTAGGTCGATACAGCCTTTATACCGTAGGTTTACAAAGCTTTTCTGCCGTACCCACCATAGCGTACAAGTTCAATGATATGTTTTCCCTCTCTGTTGGTGCTGAGCTTATGTACATGAGCATGTATCAAGGTACTAAAATTGATATGACCAGCGGAAAAAAACCTTCCCCCTTCACTGATAACGACATGTGGCTTGAAGGTTCTGGCATGGGCGTTGGTGCACACGTAGGCTTACACGCCAAGTTTAACGAGCAATGGTCTGCAGGTCTAACATACAAAAGCCAAGTAACCCTTAACATGTCAGGCAGAGCTGAATTTAAAACTCACGTTCATACAAAATTACATGATGGCTCCATTCATGGAACCATTCAATTACCTGATTCCATAGCCCTTGGCATCACCTATAAACCTCTTGATAACTTAAGCTTTGAAGTAGGTTCTGTATTTACTCGCTGGTCAACCTACAACAGCCTAAATATTTTCTTTGAAGAGCCAACACCTGATTCCCTTAATAACAAAGATTGGAAAGATGGCTGGAACTTTAATGCTAGCGTAGAATACGCTCCCTTAGATTGGCTTACCCTACGTGCCGGATATTGGCATGAAACGGCTGTAACCAATGAAAAATACGCTGACTTTCTCATGCCCACCAATGGTCGTGATGTAGTCTCCTTGGGCGTAGGCCTTGCTTGGGAAAATTGGACTGTGGACCTTGCGTATGCACATCTTTGGGTACACCCCACTGATTATAGCTCAAGCAATGCCCATGGCATTGGGCATGACAGTTATGTGAGCGGTGGTCATTCATCTAATGTAGGTTCCGATATTTACTCCGTATCTATTGGCTATACATTCTAGTTATATAAAAACATATATAAAAGTAAAAAACCACCAGCCTAGCTGGTGGTTTTTTTATATATTCATCGACGTTCAAGAACACCTTTTCACGTATTGCTCAAAAAGGCACTGGTGCACTACTTCAAGGCCAGTTTAGAGCCAGTTCGCAGGCCTCCAAATACCTCTTTGCAAAAAACTTTGCTCGTCGTCACGTGAAAAACAGGTGCAATAGTGTCGATAAATTGCCAAAAAATCGCATTACATGCTTTGTTTGCGGCAATTTTTCTGAGAACTCTTAATGTGTTAATATTTGTAATTATAATGGTTTGCGTAGTTTTTCAGTGCTGACTAGTATAATAAAAATCACCAGAAATGCGCATTCCATGCTCTTGTTTCTGGTGATTTTCTAATACATATTGCTATAAAAAATACTTATTTCAATATGTTTACTTTTTCAACATCCACTCATTATCCAGTAATGCCTAAAAAGGGCCACCATACAAATAATGCAAAAATAAGGGCGAGGCATACCAGGGTTGCAAGAGGAACAGCGCCCACAAATTGCTGCTTTACTGTATAGCGCCCTGTACTAAAGAAAATAAGATTTGGCGCACTATTAAAGGGCATAAAAAATGCTGCCCCTGCTATAGATAGCAATGAGACAAAGCCTACATGGGTAGGGTTAAAACCCATCTGCTGTGCTATGGCAATAGTTATGGGCAAGATGATCATCATCATGGCATTCATCCCAGCAAAAAACATATGTGCAAAGACATTAAAGCAAATGATAAAAGTGCACAATTCTGTAAAACTCAGGGCCTTAAGAAATTCAGCCTGAGAAAAAATAGTATCTACAACCCATTTCAGCCCACCGGTGTTACTAATAATACCCGCAAGCCCAACAGCCATACCAAGCCATATGAGTGCCACCCAAGAAATATGGCCAACCACTTGTTCCCATGTTACAGCCCCTATGCGAGGCATAAGAATAAATACCAGTAAAAAAGCTGTTTGCGATGCCGGAATACCATGAAACGATTCCGTACACCATACAGTAGCAATAGTCACAAGCATCATGGCCGTGCGTTTTTCTGCGCTCGTTATGGGGCCAAGTTCTGCAAGTTTTTCTCTAGCCATGGCGCGGCAAGATTCAGCATCACCAAGTTCAAAAGGAAAAACCTTATACACAACATAGGGCAAAAGGAATAAAACAGGAATAATAGGCACAGATGCTGCGATAAACCAATCATTCCACGTCACCTCTGCGCCCGTTAAATCAATGAGAATTTGTAATCCCAAAAGATTAGACGTGGTAGAGGTTAAAAATAAAATGGTATTGGCCGTATTCACATACATGTTCGCAAGCACAATACTATGATCGCCCTTAGATTGCCCAGCTTTAAAACCAAGGCTATCACACATGCCATTGACCACCCCCCCTAACACAGCAGCACGAGCAGAGTTAGAAGGCATCACTGGTGAAAGCAAATTGTTCACCATGGTTGTTGTATACAATAATTGCAAAGGGCCCTTGGCATAGCGAGCAAGAAAAATAAAGGCAATGCGCCGCCCAAGGCCGGTTTGGTCAATGGCAGCACCAAGAAGCATGGCAAGCAATGTAAGCCACCATGTTAATGAACTAAACCCTGCAAGTACCATTTCAGAAGGTAAGCCCACCACAGTAATGAGGAAGGCCGCCGCCGTGAGCGCCGAAAGATACTCTGGTATGGGACGAATAATCCAGAGCATAATAGTATAAAAAAAGACGAACAAGGCAGTTTTAGCTTGAGGATCAAGCCCTTCAAACGGCACAAAAAAATATAAGGCGAGCATTCCAATACCCACCTCTAACGAAATCAGAAAAGGACGCATATGCCACCCCATTAACATTTACCAATAACACGTGTTCATGAATTGCATTGCCACAATTAACAAAAGAGGCGTACGTCAACTTAATGAAGGCGTCAATCATTTTAAAGGCAACAGGATAAATATTTTCTCAAATTTAGCAATATATCATATTTTCACCTAAAAAATGCGCAAAAACACGTAT
>CAYJOQ010000034.1:0-17957 GCA_964371825.1 uncultured Desulfovibrionaceae bacterium | reverse complement strand
GGCAATTTTTCTAGGTTGCCCCTTGCATGTTAAGTGTACAATTACAAATAGTTGTTTAGTTTTTCAGTGCTGACTATCTTAGCCGACATTGAGCAACACGTGTTCACATATTGTATAGCATCGACCACCTTAATAAAGTTAGAAATTGTGTATATATTGGCGAAGCCTTTCCATGGCCTCTTTAAGATTTTCCATGGAATTTGCATAAGAAATGCGTAAAAAACCTTCTGTTTGTGAACCAAATTCACTACCTGGCGTAACCCCCACATGAGCTTTTTCTAAAATATCAAAAGCCAATATAACCGAAGAACCGCCAAATTTTTCTGCTAAATGCCGTGCATTAAAAAGAACATAAAATGCCCCCTTAGGTTCAACAGGAATGTGAAAACCAAGAGAACGTAAGGCCTCTAATACATATAAACGACGTTCATTATAGATGGCACACATGGACTGTACATGCTCATGTGCTTCTTCTAAAGCACAAATACCAGCATATTGACTCATACTGTTGGTAGAGAGAAAAAAGTTTTGCATAAGGGTTACCATAGGAGCTATATATTGCTTAGGTACAATTAAATACCCAAGTCTCCAACCAGTCATAGCAAAGGCTTTAGAAAAACCTCCAATAACTATGGCATTAGGTGTATACTCTAAAATACAATGGTCTTGACCTTCATAGGTAAGGCAATGATATATTTCATCTGAAATAATAAGAGGTCGTACCGGATGCGTATCACAAAGCTGTGCTAGGGCCTGCATACGTTCACCTTCCATCACAATTCCTGTGGGATTACTTGGCGAGTTAATAAGCAGGGCCTTAGTATTGGCTGTGATATTTTTGTGCACATCTTCTGTTTGCAATTGAAAGCCATCTTCCTCACGAGTAGGAATGGCACAAACATCACCATGAGCAAAGCGTACAGCATTTTGATAACAAGGATAACTTGGGTTAGACATAATTACCCTATCGCCTGTATCTAAAAGAGCATCAAAAAGTAGGTACATGGCAGGCGAAGTTCCGGGAAATATGAGAACTTGTTCTGCTTCAATTGTTACATTATATTGATCTTTATATCTTTTTGCTATGGCTTTTTGTAAAGGGGCAATACCTTGAGATGAGGTATAATGTGTTTGCCCTGCGTCCAAGGCCTTATGTGCACTTTGCACAATACATTGTGGTGTATCAAAATCAGGTTCACCAATTTCTAAATGAATAACATCAATGCCCTGCGCCTGCATTTTTTGTGCTTTTTCTAAAATATCCATAATTAAAAATGCAGACACTTGAGAACATCGTTTGGATAAAGAAGGCAATGACATATTAAAATTTCCTTATGATGCGAGGGCAACAGTTATGAGAATACTCACACCCCAAACAAGTATTCTATTAATCCAATGATTTGTATAAAGCCCCATGGCTGCACGGCGTAACGTAACCCCCAGAGCAATGGCAGAAGCTATGGCATAAAACACCAAAAAACCAATGGTAGCCAAAAAACCGTATTGAACACCAAGACTCATGGCCATAATAAGCGTTATAATACCAGGAATACAGCCGCTTTTGTTTTGCAATCCAAAGTTTTGACCTCTTCCATATTGACCAAAAGTATATGTTCTGAAGCTAGAGCCTTGTTGTCTATATTGGTGTTGTTGACTATATTGATCATGACCGTATTCATGCCCACTGGGAATAATTTCTGCTTCAATAACTTCTGTATCTTTAGCAGTATTGTTAGTATGTGGTGTAGATTCAACGTCAATAATTGTTTGCTCCGTTGGACAATGTGTGCAAGGTTTTTGCGCATCACCGCCCTTGCGACCACAATGACTACATGTAGACATAATATATTTTTCCTTTTTCCAATAGATTTTATTTTTTACTTATATAATTTAGTGTATTACTCTTGCCATTTCCAATCTTTTATCCGAACTTCAATGGAAGCAACCCCATTATAATTATTAATAAGAGGGGTGTATGCCAAATATACATACTGCCCTTTAATTTTTTCCGGGGCTTGTTGCGCAATACGCCAAGCTTTTGCTTGTAAACTTATACCTGTGCTTTCATCTAAAACATCTAAGACGATATGTTCCTTGTTGTTGCCAAATGTGCGAAAATTCTTAACAAGCAATCGTGGTGAAGCAAATACCGGTTCGGGGTTAGACATTCCAAACGGCTGTAACAATTCTATTTCATGTAAAAAATCTGCACTACTCGCTATAGAAAAATCTAAAGGTGCATCAAGAGTTAATTGCGCAAGTGGTTGCGTATTACCAAGGTTATTTTGTACAATTTGTGTAAATTCGGTACGTAAAGCTGGCAAGTTTTCCGGTGAAATACTTAAGCCTGCTGCCAGCTTATGCCCGCCATAGCCTATCAATATATGTGCTAACTGTGATAAACCGTCATGAAGGTGAAATTCATGTATAGAGCGTCCTGAACCTTTAATTACACCATTGCTATCACACAAGATAAGTGTTGGTTTATGAAAAAGATCTACAATACGTGAAGCAACAATGCCTATAATACCTGAGTGCCAAGTTGGGCTATATAACACAAGAGCGCAAGCATCTTTATTGGCCTCAGCTTGCTCTAAAGCCTCTTGAAATATATGCTCTTCTTCTTTTTTCCGTAAGTTATTCATGGCATCAAGCTCATGCGCAAGAGGTATGGCACAATCTAAATCTTTAGCACGCAAAAGCTCCATAGCTACCTTTGCATGCCCCATGCGACCTGCGGCATTAATACGCGGTGCAAGGGTAAAAACAACTTGCCCTGCTCCAAGCTTTGCAGCCATCTGAAATTTGCAAATTTTTTTAAGAGCAGCAATACCAGGTCTAGCGCCGGAAGCAATTTTTAAAAGGCCGTTTTTTACCAAAATACGATTTTGTCCCTGTAGTGAAACCACATCAGCCAAGGTTCCTAAGGCGACTAAATCGAGCACTTCGCGCATATCGTATGTATGATTAAAATGCCGTTCAAGCTGTACATTTACCGCACACATAAGAAAAAAAGCTACCCCTACTCCTGCTAAATGAGCACATGGGCTCGGACCAAGTTGCGGATTGCAAATGGCATGAGCTATGGGTAAGTCTTCGGGGGGTAAGTGATGGTCTGAAATAACAACAATCATGCCTTTTGCACGCGCATGAGCAATAGCTTCTTTATCTGAAATTCCGCAATCAACGGTTAGTAAAACTTCTGCTCCTTGCTCAATAAGCGCATCTATTGCAGGAATATTAAGTCCATAACCTTCAGTTGCCCTATTTGGCAAGTGCGCAAGAGCATGTATTCCATGGGCTTCTAAAACATCTACAACAAGGCTTGTGGATGTTATACCATCAACATCATAATCGCCCCATACGGCAATTTTTTTACCTTCAATTATTGATTTTACTAAAATATCAGCAGCTTCTGGCAAACCTGGCCAGAGGTTAAGGGGAGCTAATAAGCGTAGATGAGGGGATAAAAAAGTTTGAATTTCTTCAGTTTCGCATAAACCGCGCACATGAAGAATGTGCAGCAAAAAAGGAGAAATTTCTAAATCTTCCGCTGCAGCAACTAATTGTTGCGAAGGAACAAAGGGGTGCATGTTTTCATATTGTTGCGTATGATCTGCATGCTTTATATTATCTAAAGTATCTTGCCTGAATTTCCACTGTTTCACTTAGTATATAAGTCCTTTAGCATATATTTAGCTCATAAAAAAATTACTGTTTACCCTTGCTCAGCCAATGCAGCTGTATATCTGCTTAAAAAGGTATAAGATTTTTCTTGTTGTTCAACAGGTACCAATTGTTTATTAAGCATCCAATACAAAAATTTATAACCATTTTCATGTGTTGGATTTAAATAAAGCACCTTAAATAAGTAATTACAACACTCTTGGAAGTTTTTCTTCTCAAAATACACCCTTGCAATATTTAAAAACAAATTCTCATCATTGGTTGTTAATTTTAAAGCTTTTTCGTAATAGGAGATGGCCTCATCAAACATTTTACTTTTTCGTAAAGCTATACCAAACTCATTAAACAAATGTTTGTGTTCTCGACTAAAGGTCGCTTCAAGATTAACTAAACGATCAAAGATGTTTTTTGCTTTATCTTCTTCTTGTCTTTGTAAATATGTAAGCCCAATCCCAAAGTTTGCCCTAATATTTTCTTCATCAACTTTAAGAGCACTGTTATAATGGTGTTCAGCAGAGAATGTTTCACCTTTTTCGCGATGTTTATCACCAGAATCTAAATCTTTTTTTAATTCCTGCATTTTAGGAAATACAGAACTCATATAAAATTCTGGTTCTGGTGCAAACTTTTCCATGAGTTCATCCATGGATATAGTTTTCTTCGCTCCCATAGGAATGTAATTACTGTTTACAGGCTGGCATTCTAAAATGCCTTCGGCATTTGTTTCTACAAACCAGAAGGTTTTTTGCAAAGTGCGTCGTGTGGTTGTGCCTGTGCCAATTTTTTTAAGTTCTTGCGTTGAAAAAACACCCTTAATATATTCAACGTTATCTGCTTTTGTCATAAAAACCTGCTCTCAAAAATTTACTTGTTACACAGCATAAACATACATGATAAAATGTAAAAATGTAATTAACTCACCCAACATAGCCTACGAAAGCAATTACACATTCATTTGCATTATAATTTCTTTAGCAGCAAATAAAGGGTCTGATGCTTTTGTTATAGGGCGCCCTACTACTAAAAAGTTTGCCCCTGCAGTAATGGCTTTATACGGTGTCATCACTCTGCGTTGATCATCAACATGTGCTGAAGTTTTATCAATACCAGAAACTTCGGGCCTAATACCAGGAGTTAAGCATAAAAAATTATTACCACAAGCAGATTTTATAGACGCAACTTCATGTCCTGAACTTACAACACCGTCAATGCCCCACAAAGAGGCCTTTTGTGCTAGGTCAACAGCTAACAAGCTTACGTTACCATCATGTAAAGGAAGATCTCCTTGCTCCATACTTGTTAACACAGTTACACCAAAAATTATAGTACGCTTTTTTTGCGTATGCAATGCTGAAGCATCATGCGCAGCTTGAAGGGCTGCTTTTGCCATACGCTCCCCTCCTTGCACATGAATAGTAAGCATATCTGCACCAATTTTAGCTGCAGACAAAACTCCACCATACACAGTGTTTGGTATGTCATACATTTTTAAATCAAGAAATATTTTAAACCCCATATCCTTAAGAGTAGTTACAATATTCGGGCCTTGCTGAACAAATAGTTCAAGTCCTACTTTAAGCCATGTAACAGTGCCTTGAATACTTTTTGCAAGGCTTAGGGCTTGTGTAACATCTTGGGTGTCTAGGGCAACAATAAGCTCAGGCTTTACCATTACCTTCCCTCAATATTTTCATCGCCTAAAATGCTATGTACAAGTAAGGGGCGAAATTTAGGGCTTAAGGTAGAAGCAATATACGCAGAACGCAATTGATCATACGCAACGTCCACATCATCATTAACTATCCAATAATCAAACCAATGGGCCTGATTTATTTCATATGTGGCATTGCGTATTCGTTGTGCAACCACTTTAGCATCGTCTGTTCCACGTGATGTAAGGCGCTCTTGCAATTCTTCCAATGATGGAGGCATAATAAAAATATATACAGCAGAAGGTATAGTTAAACGCAACTGCGCAGCCCCTTGAACATCAACATCGAAAATAACATCTTGCCCTTTATCGAGCATTTCAAGAGTAGGAGCAAGCGGAGTTCCATAAAAATTACCGTGAACCTGTGCCCATTCTGCAAAAAAACCTTCTTCGCGTTTTTCTTTAAAATCTATAACACTTACAAAGTTATAATCTTTTCCGTCAACTTCACCTTCACGAGGAGCTCTTGTCGTATGTGATATGGAATATCCAAAATGAGGGTATTCTTGTAAGAGCTTTTTGACTAATGTGGTTTTTCCAGCCCCAGAAGGAGCGCATACCACTAAAACCATACCGCTACGATTATTAGACATCATATATACTCCTATGTTTTACTCTGTGAATCTAAAAAAGATTCATTATCTTGTAAGAATCTTTGACTAATTGTTTCAGGTTGAATAGCAGAAAGAATCACATGATTTGAATCTGTAATGACAATAGAGCGCGTTTTACGCCCTTGCGTTGCATCTATGAGTCTTCCTTCAGTTTTAGCATCTTCACGTAAACGTTTCATGGGCGCCGATGATGGACTTATAACAGATACCACACGAGAGGCAATAACGTAATTATTAAAGCCCAAGTTGATGAGTTGTTGCGATTGCATATGCGTCCTATGAAGTAACTAAAAAATTATTCAATATTTTGAGCTTGTTCTCGGCATTTTTCCAATTCGTTTTTAAAATCAACCACAATACGCGAAAGCTGCATATCAGGAATTTTATTGCCACAAGTATTTATTTCTCTAAAGCATTCTTGCAAGGTAAAATCAAGTTTTCTACCTACATCTTTTCCAAGACTTAAAAGCTCATTTAAGCGTTCTAAGTGCGTACGCAAGCGAATTATTTCTTCGCTAACATCAACTTTATCTGATAAAATAACAACTTCTTGCAAAAAACGTCCGTCATCAAGTTCGTTGCCGTATTGTTGCATTATTTCCGCTATTCGCTCACGCACGGTGTTTACACGCTCTTCTTTAATATCAGGCACACGTTCTTCAATGAGCAAAGCCCATTGCTCCATGCGTAACACTCTGGAATTTATATCAAGTGCAAGTGCAGCGCCTTCTGTAGAGCGGGATTCATTCCAATCTTCCAATGCAAGAATAAGCCCTTCTTCAAGACGATTTGCAAGGTCTTCTTCTGCTTCTGGGCACATATCTCCCCAAAGAGGATATATTGATAAAAGAGCATTATAATCAGGAGTGTATGATTCATTGCGAATGCGTGCTAATGCGTGTAACGCGTCTAACATAGCTGAAGCTTGGCTTTGATCAAATTGCGCATTGCGCTTCGCAGCAGCTCCATATTGTACAACAAGGCTCACATCAACACGACCTCGATGAGCGTATTGGCGTACGCATTTTTCAAGACGTCCTTGTAAACTACGTAGATTTGTTGGTAAATGCCAACGCATATCTAAATGACGTCCATTAACGCTGCGCACTTCCCATTGTTGTGTCATATGGCTATTTTCTACAAGGCAACGCCCAAAACCAGTCATACTGCGTAACATGAATACCCCTGTGAATCTCGTTGATTATAGTGTAGCACTATATATTGCATTTTAATGTAAGACAAGGGTAATTGCAAGAAGACTTTATATGCACTTACCCTTATTTTACTAGTGTATACTACACTCTACACATCAATAAAAATTAAAAAATCTCACGGATTTTTATTATGTTATGTAGCTCAGGAAAAACCACCACTACCGCAACCGCCACTAGGACATCC
Source organism: uncultured Desulfovibrionaceae bacterium (assembly GCA_964371825.1). GTDB lineage: Bacteria > Desulfobacterota > Desulfovibrionia > Desulfovibrionales > Desulfovibrionaceae > CAYJAD01. The sequence continues at coordinate 10,547 of CAYJOQ010000034.1, read as the reverse complement.
GCCGCCGCTAGGTCTATTCATTATGGGGTGTACCGGGCCTGCTTTATACGGAAAAGCTCCTGTTTTAAGAGGGCTTGGTGCAGAAATTTCACGTTGTACTTGTTCAGAGCTACATTGAGGGCACTTGGGGGTTTCATTAGCTAAGACCAGTTCTTCAAATTTGTTATTACAATTTTGACAAAAAAAATCATACATGGGCATAAAAAAACATCCTTTTCATAAAAGTAATTACTTGCTTAGCACAATACAATTATGGACTATGTTTTTGCAAGTTTTAATTTACGAAAAAACATACAAAGTAAAGAATTTAAAGTAAATATTTTCATGCATTGCAGAACATTTTTTGCAATTGCAGCTTTATTAAGCTAAAAAAAGAAAAATATTACCATAGCGCGATGCGCAGCAACACATTTTCACGTATTATTTAGTCGACGCTGAACAACACATTTTCATGTGCTGTTCAGAAAGGCACGCCCACTCCAAATGCCGCTTTGCGGCCGCCAAAAATATGCTCTGGTGTATTTTACGCCACACAAAACGCTTATGGCAGAATATTTTACACGTTGGCAGTAAAAAACAACCTCTTTGTATAAAAAAATCACCAGAAATGCGCACTTCATGCTCTTGTTTCTGGTGATTTTTTTATTTTTTGAAATAGTTATATTTCAAAGAGTTAATATATTCTATAGTGTTGGCTAAACATACATTGATTGTATTTTATTTTTCGCAATATATACCATCATGTACCCTAGAAAAATTAAATTTTTCTTCGGTATAGGGTTTTGGATCTTCAGCTTTATGACCAAGAGCAATTACGCACAATGGTTGCATATGCAAAGGAATACTATACCGTTCACGCAAAATATCTACAGCGCTTTGCCCAGCATCATTACCTCTTTTATCAATTTGCACCCAAGTAGAACCAAGCCCCTGTGAAGTAATTTCCAATTGCATAAAGGTAGCAGCTATGGACGCATCTTCAACCCAAGTGTCAGTAACAGCAGTATCACCAAGAACAATAATAGCAAGCATGGCTGTCTTAAAGGGTTTTGTTCCCTGATTTTTTACGTGCACAAGATCTCGTATTTGTGCTTCATCTTCAATAACAATATACTCTATAGATGTTTTTCCCTTACCTGTAGGGGCCAATAATCCTGCTTTAAGAATTCGAGTTTTCGCTTCTTCTTGAATTTTTTCCGGTGAAAAAACACGTACAGAACGTCTTTTCATAAGCAATTCAACCATAATATAGCCTCCTAAATAAAAAATATACTTACATAAGTTTATAGTAAAAAACATTTCTAAAAATCTAAACATATCAACATGTACTATAAATTTGGTAAAGTATACAAGCAAGTTAAGGTATTAGCAAGTGTTGAAAATCTATTTTCGTACTTTATATTGTGCTACCTAGTTGATGCCTTGAGAAAAGTGCGTGGGAACACCTTTTCAGATGCAACTACATTGCAAATAAAATATTTTTTGGCAAAGTTTTTATAAGTATTGCAAACGTATTAGGTGTAGTATACATTAAAATGTATATAGTATACAAAAAGGAGGAAAAAATTTACGCTATGTAGTCAAATATGTTTTGCTTTATTACATACTATAAAATGTTTTAAAAGCAAGAATTTATAACAAAGACTGAAAGGAGAAAAAGGATGAATGTTATCACGGTGTCAATGATTATCATTATTTTCTTGGTTGTATGTTTCATATGGTCTGGTCTTTGGTTTAGGAAATTAGTTACCTCTGCTGATGATTTTCTTTTAGCTGGTCGTGGAGCTCCATTTTGGCTTATGGCCAGTGCATATCTTGGTGGCTATGTGGGCGGGGCTAGCGTTTCAGGGTATGTTAATCTAGGTTTTAATGCCGGTATTGCCGGTATGTGGACATCACTTTTTGTACTTTCAGGTTGTATGGCATTTTGTGCTATTTTTTCTCGTAGAGTGAATTATTTTGGACGAAAAACTGGTGCTGTAACTATTGCTGACTTTGTCTGTGCACGCTTTGGTGAAAAACTACGTTTACCAATAGCCTTGTGTTCTATTATGCGCCCAACCTTTCTCACCGGCATGCAATTTTTAGCCATTGCTGTGGTCACTAAAATTGTATTTGGTTTAGACCTTAAGATAGGTATTGTTCTTTCTGCCTTAATTATTTTATTATACCTTATCACCGCAGGGCAATATTCTGCTCTCGTAACGCAATGGTTTCAGTCTGTTTTACAAGCCATTGGGATTTTGGTGTTTGCTGTTGCTGCATATAAAATGATAGGAAACCCAACTTTTGTGACTGATGCCATGTTTAGTATGCTTCCTGCAGAAAAAATGGATTTTTGGTCAGTAAATTTTTCTTTATTTTCCGTATGGTTTTTAACATTTGGTTTGTTTTATTTGGTAGACCCTTGGATTTTCATGTGGGGGTATATTGGTAAAACACCTCGCGTAAGTTCTAACGCCATGCTTGCAGTGCTTGGCGGCTCATATTATAATGTTCTTCCTTTCTTAGCAGGTATGGCATTATTACTTGGCAGCATGCAAGGGGTCTTTACTATTCCCGAAGGTCTTTCCAGTGATGGTTTATACGCATGGTTTACCATTAACCATGTTTCTCCCATCTTAGGCGTGTTAATCCTTGTGGGTTTACTCATGACCATTATTTCGTGTGGTTCTTCCTTTGCCATGAATGGAGTTACCATTTTTACCCGTGATATTTATCAAAAGCTCATCAACCCAAATGCTTCTGAAGAGCAAATTATTTTTGCAAGTCGTATTTCGCTCATTCTTGTTACAGTCATTGGTATTGCCAGTGCCCTGTGGCTCCCCATATTGGTACCCCTTTGGTCCTTAGCTCAAGCTATTGGTATTTCAGGATTACTTGCTACAACACTTTGTGCATGGTTTTGGCGTCGCTCTACTACTGCCGGTGCGTTTGCTTCTACAGTTGGCGGCGGCATAGTTGCCTTTGGTTGGGCCTGTTTGGCATGGGTTGAAGTGGGAAGCCCTGGTGGTCTTGTGCCTGTAGCTGGCATTCCATTACACGCAGTTCACGTAGGACTTGCAGTAAGTATCCCGCTTATGTTTATCGTAAGTTTGCTTACTAAGCCTGAGTTTGAAAAGGCCGATGCCACCAATTATTCTGTGCTTGGAAAAGAAATGCAAGAAAGTAACAATGAAGAGTACAAGCAACAAAACCCTGGAATATTTGGATGGCTTGGAGCTGAAACCGGCGGCTGGAAAGTATTTTGGGTTATAACAGGTATTATAGTTGCGGTGCATTACCTTTTCTCATTCCTCTTCCATATTCCATTCTTTGGCCATGCCATGGTTTGGACATCCTTTATAGTAGGCTTTTTAATGATCTTTATTCTCTCAATTATGGGAGGCATTGATCTTAAAAATATGATTGCAAGTACAAAAGCTTCAAAATAATTTTTGCCCTTTATATATAACAATGCCATGTGTAGGAAATATTTCTAACCATGGCATTGTTATATATTATATTACTTTAGTCGACACTACAAAAGGAACGTATATGCATCACGAAAAAATAAAAAACTTTATTATACAATGGATTACTGAAAATTCTGCAGCATTTGATACATGTTCACAAGCTCTTTTTGATACTCCAGAACTTGGAATGCAAGAATATAAAAGTATGCAAGCCCTTACACAATTGGCTTTAGAGCATGGATTTTCTGTACAAAAAAATGTTGCACACATGCCCACAGCCTTTGTGGCAAGTTATGGATCTGGTGCTCCAGTGTTAGCGTTCAGCGTGGAATATGATGCTCTTCCGGGGCTTTCGCAAAAGGTCACAGATACCCAAGAAGCTGTGCATCTAGGAGCCCCAGGCCATGGCTGCGGACATTGTCTTTTAGGACCAGGAGCACTACTTGCAGCCACGGCATTACGTTATGCTATGGAACATTTTTCACTTTCTGGAACCATTAAGATTTTTGGCACACCGGCTGAAGAGATGTGTATAGGCAAACCCTTTATGGCTCGTGCAGGCTTATTTAATGATGTAGATGCTTTTTTAGATTGGCATCCATGGTTTAACAGTACCTTTGTACCAAAAGGAAGTAATGCATATTTTAGTAAATATTATCACTTTGCAGGCAAAACTGCCCATGGTAATTCCCCCTGGAATGGTCGTAGTGCCTTAGATGCCGGAATGCTTATGGGACATGCCGTTGAATTATTACGAGAACACATAGTACCCGGCACAGAACATGCCGCAAATACTATTAACTATACGTTTTCAAACACAGGACCAGAATTTCCAAGTGTTGTCCCTGATCGCGTTTCCATGTGGTTTATAGGGCGCGCCAATACAGTTGAGATATTAACAGATATGATGCAGCGTATTGATAACTGTGCCACAGGTTGTGCTCTTGCCACAGGAACAACGGTAGACATGCAACTTGTTACCGCCATTCATGAACTTATACCAAATAGCGTTATGGCACATATTTTACATACCAATAGTCTTGCCCTAGGCCCTATGGAACTTAGCCAAGATGAACAAGAATTTGCTAAAAATATGCAGAAAAACTCTGGTAATGAGGCTCTTGGAATACTGCAAGATCATCTACCACCATGCACAAAGGACTGCGCAGTAACTGATGTTTCTGAGTATTCTTGGTTTGCTCCCATGGGAACATTATGGCTAAGCACCCTACCCGGCCCTGCTTTACACCACTGGGTTATTACTGCTGCCTCTGGCAGTTCTATTGGTAAAAAAACATTTAAACATGCCGCAAAAATATTAGCACATTCTGCCATAGATCTTTTGCTAAATCCTGACCTTTTGCAACAAGCTAAGGATGAATATACTCTGCAAATACAAGGGCGTAGCTATACATCCTTAATACCTGAAAGTATACTTCCTCCGCTAGATGCCAATAAGGAAACCATGGCTAAATATAGTAATAAAAACTCCTAAACAAACGTGAGGTAAGGGTCCTGCATAATTATTTTCAAATTTTATTTTTGTACTTTTGCAAGAAGTTTGTATTTGTAAAAAATTTTACTTATGCAGGACAAAAGGCATAAAAATCAATCACCTAACGGCGAAGCAAAGCTCCGCCTATTCATGATTTTTGGTCGCATTGACTATCGTCAACGCTCCTAAAGACTCCGCACAATGAATTATGCAGGAGTCTTTAGGTATATCTAATCATACTACAGTGTAGATGCTTACAATATCACACAAGTAATGATTGCTTTTACAGCAAAATACTATAACAATGTTATTGTACTGTTTATTGTTATATATAGGAGGTTCATGGTGAAAAAAGCTTTTATCACAGGTATTACAGGGCAAGATGGTGCATACCTTGCACGATTTTTGCTTGAAAAAGGTTATGAGGTTCACGGTATTAAAAGGCGTTCCTCACTTTTTAATACCAGTAGAATAGACAATATTTATCAAGGTTTACACGTTGAGAATAAAAGTTTTTACTTACACCATGGCGACCTTACAGACAGCACAAATATCATTCGCCTTATGCAAAAAATTCAACCTGATGAAGTGTATAACTTAGCTGCACAAAGCCATGTTCAAGTATCCTTTGATGCTCCAGAATATACGGCTGACGTTGTTGGCCTTGGAACTTTACGGGTACTTGAAGCTGTGCGTTTACTCGGACTTGAGAAAAAAACTCGTATATATCAAGCTTCTACTTCAGAACTTTACGGCCTTGTGCAAGAAATTCCCCAGCGTGAAAATACTCCATTTTACCCGCGTTCTCCCTATGCTGTGGCAAAGCTATATGGATATTGGATAACAGTGAACTATCGTGAAGCATATAATATGTATGCGTGTAACGGTATTTTATTTAATCATGAATCTCCCATGCGTGGTGAAACCTTTGTTACACGTAAAATTACTCGTGCTCTACCTCGTATTATTCTTGGCATGGCTGATTGCCTCTATATGGGTAATATCAATGCCCTAAGAGATTGGGGACATGCCAAGGACTACGTGCGCATGATGTGGCTTATGCTTCAACAAAATACTCCTGAAGATTTTGTCATTGCCAGTGGCGAACAACATTCAGTACGTGAATTTATTGAAATTTCTGCAAAAATTCTTGGCTTAACCCTCACATGGCAAGGGCATGGTGTAGATGAGGTTGGTAAGGTTGCTGCCTTTGACGAAAATATTCTTGTAGCCTTGCTTGAAAAACAAATGCAGGGCGAACATTCTGCCACAAAAAATGCCTTTATTGCCGACACAGTAAAAAATATTAAGAAAAATCCTTTGTTGCAACCAGGGCAAACTATTATACGCATTGACCCTCGGTATTTTCGCCCGACAGAAGTAGAAACCTTACTCGGTGATGCCACAAAAGCAAAAGAAAAACTTGGATGGCAGCCGCATATTTCTTTTGCAGAACTCGTACAAGAGATGGTTGAAGAAGACTTTGCCGGCGCACGTCAAGATAGTCTTTGTATTCAGGCAGGGTTTACCATTCCTTCTGTATTGGAATAAACAAATACAATCAGCAATACTTCAAAAGGCCTCGTGTACTCAGCTACACAGAGGTCTTTTTATATTTTTTGCATAAGAAAAATTTTGCGTACCATAAAATGAACCAAAACTTGCTTCTGGCGGCCGCAAAGCGGCATTTGGTGGCAGCGTACCTTTCTGAACAACACATGAAAATATGTTGCTCAGCATTAACTATTATAAATGGATATATAATTTGACAAAACATTCTTTTCTTGGTAGCACGTTTTATGAAAACGTAACACCATTTCTCTTTATGGAGCGACTATGATGCTATCTGACATTACTACATCTTGGAATACAGCCGTTGCTTTTCATGGACATGCTTGCCCTGGCTTAGCGTTAGGATGCCGTATGGTCTTAGCGGCAGCAAAGGCGTTAAACATAACACAACAAAGTAGCGATGAAGAAATTCTTTGCATTACTGAATGTGATGCGTGCTGTGTTGATGCAGTGCAAATTCTTTTGGGCTGTACCTATGGTAAAGGCAATTTATTAGTAAAGATGCGTGGCAAAACTGCCATGACATTTATGAATAGAACCACAAAAAAGGCCGTTCGTGTGCGATGGATTGCCCCCTTGCAATCAGCACCCTCAAATAAAGCTACAGAGTGTGAAACGTCTGCCACAAACCAAAAACACTGCACAGTACAAAAACAACACGAAAGGCAAGCTAAACAAGATTTTTTTCTTACCGCGCCTGACGACCTTGTGCTTTGCGTCGAAAACATTCCCTTTGAGCCTTTAGAAAAGGCTCACATATATCATTCTTTACAATGCCATGCATGCCAAGAATTAACAGCTGAACCATATTTACGGATGCATCAGGGTAATATGTTTTGCCTTGATTGTTATCAAAACCCTGAGCGCCTTTTAAAGTAAGTACATGCTGATAGGCAAACACTATTACCAACACATACTCTACTGGGATCTACAATGTTAAAATACACATTATTTTACGTTTTTTTTATTTGCGCTGTATATATGCCCGCCATAAGCACTGCAAGCACAGCACAAAACGCTGAACCCTTGCGTACTGTTATTGACATGCGCGGTAAGGAAATAACCTTCCCTGCTACATTAACGCGCATAGCAACCATTGATGATGGATTCATTGAAGGGGTGATGACACACCTTAAGGTAATTGACAAGGTAAATGTCATCGGTTCTTGGTCAATGAAGCGAGATTATAAATATACTGTGGTTGGAGCTGACGAAAAAAAATATGAATACGCCGGTCTCAACACCATGAAATTTTTGCACCCATGGCTTGATGATTTGCTATGCATAAATTCACCGCAAGGTAATGCGCTCAACTACGAAGCCTTAGCCGCAGCTAATCCGCAATTGCTTATCTTGCGTATTGGCGATTGTACCGTTGGCGGCAAGGATAAAGAAGCCACAGCAAAAACCATTAATATGATAGAATCATTAGGTATACCTCTTGTGGTTTTATACGCACCTGCCAATAATGCTCATTCTGGTTTATTATCCATGAAACAAGAAACCTCTATCATTGGTGCTATTTTTGGTTTGCAAAAAGAAGCTGAAGCCTTTGCAAATAAGCTTGCTGATATTGAAACTCTTATCCACAAACGCACACAGCATATTGCCGAATCAGATAAAAAACGAGTTCTGTATTTTGGATTAAATACCCATGTTCGCAAAAGTAGTGGTGCAGGCGTAACCTGCGGTGTTAATACGTATGAATCATATATCATTGAAAATATAGTACATGCTCGTAATGTATTTGAAGGTAATGGAACATTTGTTCCCATTAGCGCTGAACACATCTATGCTCTTGATCCAGACATCATTATATTACCCACATATAATGGCTATCACCCCCCCAAAGAACTCTATGAGGCAGCCGCATATACACAATTACAAGACTTACGTGCCATACAAAATCGCCATATATACGCCATGCCATGGACTCCTATGAATTGTGCACGAAGAGTAGAATATCCTCTTGATATGCTCATTATTGCTAAAGCAACATATCCTGAGCTTTTTGAAGATATTAATGTATACGATTTTGCCTTGCAATTTTACCAAGATGCTTACCATGTAGATGAAAACACTGCTAAAGGTTTACGTAGCACTCAGCTCCTTGATTGGATGCAAGAAATAGGTTTTTAAATGACTCATACTCGCTGTTATTGGTGTTTATTGCTCATGTTTCTTGGGCTTATGGGCATATTTTTTATATCGCTGTGTATTGGTGAATATAGCCTTACACTACATGATATCATGCGTGTTATAAAAGCCAACATATATTCCTTATTTGATATCAACGGTATAGAGCCTGTAAAAATGCATACAACAATTATTTGGAATATACGCTTACCAAGATTATTTCTTGCATGTCTTGTGGGGGCAGCATTGTCTGTTTCTGGTGTGTTATATCAAGCATGTTTTCGTAACCCCTTGGTGGAACCTTTTATTTTAGGCGTTTCGTCAGGTGCAGCCTTTGGTGCTGCTTTAGCCATTGTCTTTCCGTTTATATTTGCGCAAATACAGCTTACAGCATTTATGTTTGCACTGCTTGCTGTTTTTGGAGCATATGTATTAGGCTCCACACGAGGTGAAAGTTCAGCTGTAACCTTGGTGCTTTCCGGCATAGTAGTGGGCGCACTTTTTTCTGCGCTTGTGGGCATTATGAAATATGCATCGGAAGATACACAATTACGTGAAATTACTTTTTGGATGATGGGTGGTATTCATCATGCCACTTGGCACGATGTGACCATTAACATCATGGGTTTATTACCTTGCGCGCTTATGGGATGGTTTTGGGCATGGAAACTTAATATTTTAAGCCTTGGAGATGAAGAAGCCCGCAGCCTAGGGATTGCGCCCAACAGCACACGAGTAATTTTTTTACTTTTAGCAACCATGACAGCAGCTACCAGTGTTTCTTCTGTTGGAATTATTGCATGGGTTGGTTTAATGATTCCACATGCCACACGAATGATACTTGGGCCTGACAATCGCTTTCTTGTTCTTGGTGCAATGCTCATGGGGGCAAGCTATATGCTTATATGTGATACACTTGCAAGAACATTAACTTCTGCAGAGATTCCCATTGGTATTATTACATCCATCATTGGTTCACCCTACTTATTATATCTTTTGCGACGTAAAGGAATGGAACTTTATGGATAACATCATAGCAAATGCACAAAATATAGATACGGCCCTTACTGTGTCTAATCTATCATTTAAATACAAAAAAAAGCCTGTATTACATGATGTATCTTTTACTATTCCACGGGGTAGCATATGTGGGCTTCTTGGTCATAATGGATCAGGAAAAACCACATTCTTTAAATGTTGCATGAATGTGATTTCGCCATATAGTGGCTGCATTGAAGCCTATGGTAAAAAATTACAACATTTGCCTCCGGCAAAACTTGCGCAACGAATAGCCTATGTGCCACAAGAGTATAAACAAGTATTTCCATTTACAGTGCGTGATGTTGTGGCCATGGGCAGAACACCGCATATGGCAGCCCGTTTTGGCGGTTTTGGGCAAATAACATCGACTGATCGTGAACATGTTCAACAAGCTTTAGAACGTACTCATTTAACACACTTAGCTGAAGAATCTTGCAATACTTTAAGTAGCGGGCAACGCCAACTTGTATTTATTGCTAGAGCACTTGCTCAAAACAGCCCCATTATGTTACTGGATGAGCCTACTTCTGCTCTTGATTTTAGCAAACAAGTGGCTGTTTGGACACTTCTGCAAGAAATTGCAATTCAAGGAGTAAGTATTTTAGTTTGTTGCCATGATCCCAACCATATTTTATGGTTCTGCGATAAAGTTGTAGTACTCCATCAAGGCACAGTGCTTAAAACAGGCATACCAAAAACTGTTTTAGATATAGATATGCTCCACACTGTATATGGATCATCTTGCACCCTTGGTACAACCCGAGTTGTCTACCCACAAAAAATATCCTAATTAGAGAGTCCTGCATAATTATTTTCCAATTTTATTTTTGTGCTTTTGCAATAAATTT
>CAYJOQ010000033.1:0-18115 GCA_964371825.1 uncultured Desulfovibrionaceae bacterium | reverse complement strand
TTGCGGCCGCCAGAAGCAAGTTCTGGCTCATTTTACGGCACGCAAAACTTTTCTTGCAGAAAAATTTTGTTAGTCAGCACGTGAAAAACAGGCGCAATAGTGTCGATACATTGCCAAAAAGTAGCATTACATGCTTTGTTTTCAGCAATTTTTCAGTGACCTTTTAAGGTGTGAGTGCCTGTAGTTACAATAGTCTGCATAGTTTTTCAGTGCTAACTAGTTAAAGTACATAAATAAAAATTTCAGAAAGTGCATTTCATGGCCTTATTTTTGGCATTCTTACGTGTTTTTTTATGTTATGAATAGGATTTTTAGTGCCGATGAGTTCAAATATTCTTTATGCATGTTCTGCCAAAAGTTGTTGTATTTTGTTTTTAAATTCTGCATTAAGCAGCACATGTTGGGCATGAAAAAGTGCTTGTGCCTGTGGTTTTTGTTTCTGTAAACATTTATGGTACACCGCATCATATAAAGCCTTACTTACACAATCATCTTCATGTTTAAGAGCATCTTGATCTTTATATTTGAGCAGTCGAGCTTTTTGCCGTGCTGCGGCCATAATCTGTTCAAGAGCATGCACGGCAAAATGACATATATGTCCATTGATTTTAAGCATCTGTACGTTACTTTTCATGATGTTATCTTGTAATTCTAACATGGCTGTAAGTACGTTTTTTTGTACATAATCCTTGGCCCAAGTGTCATAAAGGGCATGTTGTTTGTCAGCCCATGTAGAATATAGTTCTTGCTCTGCATAGGACATAGACTGTATGGCCTTGGCTCTATGTTTTTCATGCCAGAGGGTATAGGTTTCTCTTGTTTTTAACGCAGCTTGCCCCACATGCATAAGGGCATTTTTTTGCCATTGTAAAAAAGCTTCTTGAAATGCAAGGGCTGCTTTACGAACATTAAGATATTCTTGTAAGCTTAGAGGATTTTTTGTTTTTTCCGTATCTCCTATAGGGTGTTGGTAATAATCTTTTTCTTCTATGGGGGGCATATGCATAGTATTCTCCTGATTTTTACGTAAAACTATAGTAATTTGCCAATGGCAGAGCTATTGTTTTTAACCCCTGAAAGAATAGTATTGCCACTTTTTAAAAAATTTGTATTTTCTTTTTGCTGTGCTTGAGTTGTTATAAATTGTGCATCAGCCATATGTTCTCCAGCTTGCTGGCGATAATTCCAAGCTTCTATGCGCTTGTTATAATCTTGCCATGCCCCTTGCTGGGTAATTTTAAAAGCATCTAGGGTTCCTTTTTCAGCTGTATCAAGCGTAAGATCAAGGGAACTTCCTTGATCAACTTGTGCTCCTGATGCTGCTTGTTTTGCTCTTTGCTGACCAATGAGTAGGGCCGTTTCTTGCTTTTTTCGGCTGGCCTCATCATAGGCTTGTTTTTGTAATTCTTTGCCCGCATCTTCGGCGCGCTCCGCATTAATTTCTGCTATTTCGGCATTATATTTTGCCATATCCGATTGATATTCAGCTTGCGCCCTTTGGGCATTTGATTGTTCAACGCTAGATGCAACGCCAACGGCTGTACCCGCTACGGCCGTTATAGCTCCGATAATAGCAGTGGTGGTCATACCCATATTATAACTCCTTATGCCAAATGGTTTCAGTCATGGTAGCCCCTAGTCGTTTATAGAGTGCGCCGCAGGGGCGTGATTCAGGTGAGGAATATTGCATAAAAATAGCCCCTCGTTTTTTAAGCGCAGTTTCTGTGGAGCGCAAAAAGCGCACTGCCGTAAAGCCTTGTCGCACCTGAGGGCTAAGGTATAGGGCGTCAAGGGCCGCCATAAGTTGACCGTGACGATGATGGCAAGGGGCTAAGGTAAATATTGCATAAGCGCAAAGAGTGTTGAGAGTAGTACGTATGGTGTGTATATGTAGCATGGAGACATTTTCAAGTGCGCGATACTGCTCTTCCATGGGAACATAAAGGCGTTTACCAAAAAAAGCACTTTCCACTTCATCCCAATGGTCACGGGCAAGAGTTGTAATGTCATGTATGACATCATCTATGCATTCTTGCTTGAATATGAGTTCTTGCATATTTCCTCCACAAGATGACATGTTGTTCAGCATCAACTACATAGTCAGCACTGAAAAACTATACAGATTATTGTTTACATACTCCCCATATCTACATCCATAATAAGTGCTTGAATAGTAAAAGGCATGGGCCTATCTTGCACTATCCACACAGTGCTTGCGCTGTCTTGACCTCCACCGGGTATGAAATCTATATCGCCGCTAAATGGGGCCACAGCTTCACCCCACGCAAGAGGTACAAAGGGAAAATCATACATATTATCCATGTCAGCACCATATTTACCGCCAACAGAATCTTGCACACGTATGGAGCATTGCCCTATACCTCTTTTTTGCGCCAAGGAAGTACCAGTTTGTATATCTCCTTCAACAGTAAGCGGAGACAACACCGAAGAATACTTAATGCCCACATGCACAACATTTGCAGCATAGGGGATAATTACTTGCCCCTCAGTAACAACTAAATCTTCAATGGGGCTACCATCGGCAAGAATGCTTACAGTGCGCCCTTCTAAGTGCTCAAGTCCTGTAACAATATTCGTTGCCGTGTCGTTTTGTTGTGTAATGCCACTATCTACATAAAAGGCATTGGCTATACCTTCGCTACCTTGCCATCTCGTATCAAAGCGTTCTAAAAAAAACTTACTCACACCATCAAGTATACGCTCTACAACCACATACACCGTATCACTAGACACGCCAGAAATAGTAACCACAGAACGATAATTGCCATCTGTAACATGCCTACTCCATCCCCAAATATCATGTTCTTTCATATAGGTAAGCGCAAGCAAGGTTCCATCACTGCGCACTATCCACAACGTTGAATATGGCGTTTGCTGATATGTCCACTGCCTGAGCGAATACCCGTCAAATAAGTGTGGTGCCATAATAGAAAGGTCATTACCTGCATAACCGTCTTTTTCAAGGCTATAAAAAAGGTCACGTACTCTTGAGCCATGACGTTGCACATGCAGTACAGAGTTGCCTATAACAATGGGAAAAAGCTTAGAACTTCCCCAATAGCTTTGTGCGGTAATGTTTATGTTTGTGGCACTAATGGAGTTTCCATCACCTGAGGCCTTGTATTCACTGCCGCTTGTACCCACAAGTAAATCGCCAAAGCTTGCAAGCCATGTAATGTCATCAATGCTCCCTGAGGCAATGAGGTATTCAACAGGATCATCTTCTTGCAGCGGTCTTGATTTACTAAAATTTTCAAAGTCGCCTACGCGTGACATATAAAAGGCTTGCGGTTGTGAAACAGTAGATGCCAGCACCATTCTTTGTTGATGGAAGGAAACTACGCTAGGGTTATTTCCATTGGCAAAGGGCTGCCAATCATATTTAGGCGTATCGCTTAAGTCCGCTTCAATGTTATTATCTATGAAGGAAGTAGCTTGAGAAACGCCAATAAACCCGTAGTAGCCGGCTTCTTCGCGATAAATATTATATTCAAATGCTCCCCACACAGGAAACCAAATAAGCGTTGCGCTGTCGCCAACTGTCCAATCAGAAGGGTGTTTGCCCGTAGTTTGACCTTGGTATGAAGGTAAGGACTCTTTGCCGTTAATGTCCACAGCCACTATTTTATAGCGCAAGGTGTAATAAAGCCCTACAGGATTTGCCGTAATAAAGGTCACAGAAGGCGGTACAGGTGTTGGCAAGGTAACATTTAACTGCACTTGCGAAACATTCCAGTAATAATCGGGGTATGAACCTGTGCGCATAAGCTTATGTAATGGGTATGATCTATGCGCAAAATATACCACGTCACCCACTTGTGCGAAGGAGAGTTGCGAAGCATGTGAAAGGCTCCACGGAGCGCTTTTAGGGCCATATATGATGCCACTTGGCCCTGCAATTCTAAAATTGTAATGGCCTATAATGATAACATAGTTATGCTCAGGTTCAACATTGAATGAAAAGGGATACAAAACACAATCACTGCCAAGGTCATTTAAGAATACGCTACCGGGTCTACGTTCAACGCTACCATGCACAGAAGGCAAAAAGTTTTCCATGTGCTGCACAGAGTTCTTATAGCGTGAAAGGTCATAGCGAGCATTGAGCGATGGTGACACCTCGCCGCCAGTAAAGTTATTAAGAGCTATGCGCATTGTGTCTACCTCTTTAGTTTCTGGTTATGTATTAAGCGCAGTTATTTCAATATCGTTTATATATTCAATGAGGGCTGTGCATCTATTAAGCAGTGCTTGCAGCTCTTCTTGTGTGTACGTGGTTTGTGCTTCGTAATAGTCCGCACGGTTAAACACCGCTAGCCGAGCAAGAAAATAACTTCCTTGAAGCTCTTCAAAGGCTGCAAAGGCGTCAATGACTTCTTGCGACATAACACCATTTACCTCTATGATCTGCATTTGTTCACTGAAATACGTTTCAATAACATAGTTGCACGTAGTTTGTAGCAGCCTTACACTTTGTTCTGCACTCAAGGACACAGCAGCATCATATAACACCAAGGCCACAGGCAGGAAAAAATCATCACATTGCAAGGGTAGCCACACGTAACCATATAAACGTTGCCTTGTTTCTTCGGTGCTGTCGTTTTCCCAAAAGGCTGTAAACTTATGTGAGGTCTCAAAATTACTCATGTCAGCCCCTTTTCATGGCCTTCATAACGTCAGGAAGTATCTTTTCTGCACTTCGTCCAATGACGTACCCACCAAGGCCAAGTTCTACAATATCCCATAGTTTTAAATACTCAGCTTCGCTCAAATTTGGTGCAGTAAAGCCAAACCAGCGGGCCACAATAAGCACTGTGAATGTAAGCATTGTTAAAGGTCGCCAATTAGCCGCAAGCCAATGCTGTGAAGCCGCCTCTGTCTTAATATTATCAGCCGCAGCTTTGTGCAGTTCATGGGCATTTTTTGCCAGCTCAAGCACAAGCTCAGCTTTAGCTTTTTCCTTAGCTTCGGTATCTGGCAGTATACGGTCAAGCACATTGCCCAAAACGGGAACAAGAGAAGTTACAAACCCCAACATATACGCCCCCTTCTAGGTTTGCTCTATGTCATCAAGGTGTTTGAGTAATGCATCACAGCGGTTAAGCCATCCCTTCAAAAACGGCTCAAAATTAGGCTTAGATGCCACCAAATCACGATAAAACTGCATACGATTATACACAGCCCTGTGTGCCGCATATACAACGCTTCGTGCACCTTCAATGTCGTGACACACTTGCAAGGTCTTAGGGCCTATCTTGCCATCAACGGTAAGACGTTCGGCAGTTCCCTCAAAAAGTTGGTCAGTAATAGTATTGCATGTTTGCTGCAATATCTTCACTGCACGGTTAATGCCCATGTTCACACCGCTGTCATAGGTGGTTATTGCTAACGGTAAGGGCAAATCATCACAGCGTAGTGGCTGCCAAAATTGTTCTTTAAGTAAGAGCGCGGCATCTTCCTTGGTGAGCAAACGTATATCTTCACCGTTAACCATACCGTCATCATTAAGGTCAATGTCAATATTCGTTTTGCCGTCAACACCCTGCAAAAAGCGCAAGCTTATGCCATGGTTGGTAATACCGCCTGGGTCATTTGGATGGTCCACAAGCCCACCTTCCCAACGTGCCGTAAATATATGTGCTTTTGTAAAGTTTGTCATATAAATACCTTATGATGTATGTTGCGCTAAGGTTATATAATTACAGAGTAAAGGCGTTCAAATTTATTGCCCTTCCTTCTGCCTTAGCCGCTGCCATTTCTGCCTGTATTTCAGTTTGGTACACAAACATCATATCAAGGAAGGGGAGAAATTCAGCACCAAACATGGCTGTAACTTCATCAAGTTTTGGGTCGTCTCTGCGAACCTCTGTAGCTAAGATAAATAGCTTTTGTATTTCTGGATTGTCAGCCATCCAAGAGTTAATACTTGCCCAAGTTACAGGATTTGGCATGTTTGCTGTAAGGGCTTCTGCCATTTCCACAAAGGCAAGCTTGGGTATACTCAGTTTCATGGCTTGGTCGTGTAAGGTTGCTTGCTTCCACGTGCCATCTACATCGGCAATCCACTCACCCTCTTCGGGACGATGGCCTTGCATCACAATAAATCCTTCTGGCATTGTGCCGCCCACTTGGCAAAAACTGTCACCTACTTTTGCATATATATTAGCCATGATTATGCTCCTAATTTCCAAACGTGGATACGACAAGGACCAGTTAATACACCAGCCGTAAGACCACCACCGCCCATGCTTGTCCTACCAACACCAGCAACAGCATAACTTCCTGTTTGTATTACTAACCCTTCGCCTTTAACGAAGTGCATGTTCGCACCAAATGCCCCAGTTCCTTCAGCAAATAAATAACCAGTTGCAGCCCATTTGTTATTAGCAAAAATTTCAGCAAATCCTATAATAGGAGTGTTTATACCAAAGGGATTAGTAATCACGTATCTAGTATTTGAAACAACATTACCACTTGCATTACCAAGTGCAGAGTCTTCAATGGCTAAAGGATTGTCGGGGTCGTGCGTTGCTTTTTTACCAGAAGCATAAATAACACGGTACTGAAATGCGCTTTGGTCAGTCATTGTAAAGTTATCTAATGTTTTATCGGCGGCATAATCTTCAATTTCTCGTGCCAAGGATAAAGCTGATGCTACATCCATAGCTAACTCATTTGATAATTTGGCACTTACTGCAATGTTTGGGTCGCTTACACTTTTGTCAGAAGTTAAAGGCGGTGTTTGTCCTTGTGGTCCTTCTGGCCCTTCTGGCCCTTCTGGCCCTTGCGGCCCTTCTGGTCCTCGTTGACCTTCCGGTCCTTGTGGCCCTTCTACACCGGCTGCACCTGACGCATAAGGCAGGACAAGCCAATTGTTTGTGCCATCGCCAAATTTGAAGCCAAAAGTATTATCGCTGCGTATGGCAAGGCCTATTTCGCCTTTTAGGAGCACAGGGTTTACCCCCTCCCAATTTGCCTCAGTGTCTACACGGTGTTGTATTTGAAATAGTGGCATAATTTACTCCTTAAAAAGATGCGGCGTCACCACTGGTTATAATGCTTACTTGTGTTTGATACGCGCCACCGCAATTGATAATATCAATATTTGGTGCAGTGCCGGGAGGGCCTTGAATGCCTTGTTCACCTTGCTTACCTTGCAAACCATCATTACCTATGGGGCCTTGTGGCCCATATGGGCCTTGTTCGCCCTGTTCACCCTTAGGACCACGGGGGACATATAACGTAAGTACTCCCGTTGTAGGGTTATACGTTGCCGTTGCCTGTTCTTCTTCCACAAGCAAGGTTGCAATGCTTAAATTAAGTATTTGGTTAGAACGCTCTACGGCAACATCGGCTGCTGTTTCTGCACGAAGGGCTGCATCTATGGCATCGAGCGCTGCCGTTAAAAGGTCTTCTGATAATTCATATTTGCTATTTTCATCTGCTAAGGCCGCAGCAATTTGTATTGCTCTGTCGGTAACTTCTTTAAGCTGCTGGCGTTCAGCGGTGGCAATATCAAGTTGGTCTTCAATAACCTTAGGGTCAAAGCGTGAGCCGGTAATAAGGTCAACTTCTTGTAAAAATGGCATATTGCGCAAAATAGCCAATGAGTACCCCTCAGCAAGTGGCACACCTGCATTTGTGTATGTAACGGTGCCACCGCTATCTGTGAGAACTGCAGAAAATTCTTTAATTTGCGTAGTCACTTCCTGAGGGTCAGTGACCTCAACAACGAGCTGTGAAAGGCTCCACACTTTAAAAGAAAAGGGAAATTCAGTTGTAATGCCATTGCCACGAAAAACAGCTTTTGAAATATTATTGGAAATCATGAAATATATCCTCCTGACCTTGCCAATAACCATGTATCAGGCAATTCTTTTTCTCTACCTTCGTTGGCATTAGCCTGAACGGCATTAGGTATTGACGCGCGGTAAAGCTGTTCAAGTTCGCTTATTTTTTGGCTGTTATTTTTGAGTAAGGATATAGCAACCATAGCAGCAAGCTTTCTTGCAAGCATATGCATAAAGAGATCGTCAAAAAGGCTTACGTCCGTTATGTCAGCCGTGTAAGATAAAAGAGCATTTTGCGCATTTGTTACAATAACACCGCCTTTACGCTCAGCATCATGTACAACTAAAAAACGCCCGGCTTCTTCATCGGCATAATTTGTTCTAAGGTCTTCACCTTCCGGAAAAAGGCGTAAGGCTTGCAAAGCATCTTCCGGCATGGCGTAGGCATAGGCATATTGTTTTTCATACCCCACAGGCATGTCTATTTCTGCAAGCCACACTCTACGCTGTGCAAAGTTCCATGGAAAATCACGCAAAGCTTGACGGCGCGCGCTATCCCAATACAAACCGCATTGCACGGCCTCAAGGGTATTTTCTGTATCACTGGCTACAGTTCTTGTGCCTATGAATCCCAAAGCCATATTCCATATGGTTACTTTTGCGTTCATGCGTGCGTCCTTGTATTGTTGCGGCGCACAAAGTGCATCTTTCATGCGCCACAACAGGTATTTTTCACAAATTACTAGCCTTCTACTATGCCCTTATTAATATATTGCCCTTTTTCATATGGTTCATCTTCAAAGCCGCTAATGGCAGCAAACAGTTTTCCTGCTGTGGGGGTGCCTGTTACGGTAATTTTTAAGCGTAACCACGGATTGATCACTGAACGGGGCAAAAAGCGCCAACCAATACGCTTGCCCACTATGAAATCTGCAGCACTAATGCTAATGCTTGTGCCATCTACATCGGTATAACTTCCTTCTTCGCTTGTGGCTTGTTGTAGGTTGAGGGTTACATTTGTTGCTCCTGCTAAGCTTTCGGTGATGCGTGTACAAATGAGAATGGGTTCAACTTTACCAGGAAGTGTTAAGGAAGATAATGCAATGGCTTCGCCAGTCTTTGTACTTACTGAACCTTCAAAAAGAATAAGTTGGCTATCAATAATCATAGGCTATCCTCATGATGTGTGTGGTGTGTTTATATGGGTTTTTCTGTAGACATGATGGCATCGCATTGACGAATAGGGCGCCCAAAAATTAAAGGCATACCCTCGCTTTTAAAGGCTTCGCCATAGACGAGGTGCACATTGCCAGCATCGGTGGATTGCAATTCAACAGCGGCCATAAGTTCTTCATTGGCATACCATACGGCCTTTTGTCGTAAGGTTTCGGGCATTTTGTTCTTGGCGCTGATAAAGAGTTGTTGCAAGTCTACAAAGTCAGATTCTCCTTTGCGTTTTGTTAATGATGCTACAGGAATGTTGGCTATGCGAACGCAAGCACGCCAATCACGTAGGGCAAGTCCAAGGGTCCATTGGTAACGGTTGACTATGGCTTCATAGTGTCGCCCTTCGCTGTCTTCAACGGTTTGGATGCCAAGGTCCTTATGCTCAAGACCACCCTTGCTGCCCTTAGGATAAATGCCGTGTATGCTGCGTTCTCCCCAAGAAATAATCCATGCGGAAGTAACATCACCCGTACCGCCGGCATCAATGACATTAGGTGCATCCTTTGCGGGGTATCGTAGGGCAAGGCCTTTAAACTCATCTGGGTTAACGTCTGTATTACCATAAAAAAGTGTTTTGGCTGCCTTTTGGCGCATAGCTTCAGCAAAGGCGACGCTTTCGCCATCAATAAATTTTGAAGCATTGCCGCCATAAAGTTTTGATTCAGCCTCATCTATAAGCATACGACTTTCCATCATGGAGCATGGTTCTTTTACTTGTGTCCACTGGCTTTTGCTGTAGGGAGTTCCTTGATAGAGGCGGCGCCAATACACTTCCGGTAAACCGGTACGAATGCGGGTTAAATGCCCGTCAGATTGATTGGATTCCATAAATTGAACATCGTCCAAAATGTCATTGGTTTCATTCATAAGTTCAATGATGGCACCGGCAGGGGAGCCGGAATAAAAATCGCGCATTTCAGCCAAGGTGGCCACAAGGCCTAAGGTTTTTTTCGCCATGTTTTGCTCCTTTTTTGTGCCATTACAGCAAATGTTGTAAAAATTTGACCTCAGAAATATGATTAAAGTTCTTTTTACATGTGGTTATATTTGCCATACAAACGTTCATGCCTTGGCTTAGAACCTTGATTTATGCTGCCAAGAATAACGCCATCTTCGGCATGAGCCTTGCCTATGGCATGTAAAAAGCGCACCACATGAGGATTATTGCCATAGCCGGTGTTATCTAATATGTGTAAGAGCTGTCCGTCTGGGTCAAAGCGCTTAAGACCAGCTTTTGCATAAGCTACTGTGCTTTCAAAGGCAGCGCCACCAAGCTGTGTATCTTGACGAAGTTCTTCTTCCCATGCGGCCACTTGCTGCATATGCGCTTTTTTATTGCCTTGTAGATTCTGATGAGAAATGTCTAACAGCTTTTGAGCAGCAGAAGGACTGAGCTCTAAGTCAAGCGCTTGTTGTTCAAAAAGTTCACGCTGTTGCGGGCTCATGTCCATGCCTTCCGGCATGCTGAGATCATATTTTTGTATTAAGGTATCTTGGGCAATGTCTTTGCTCATAATGCTTGTAGGGAGTTCTTCTTTGACAAGTTGCGCTTGTTCAGCTGCTTCGTTTGCTTCTTTTGGTATTTCTGCGTGTTGGGGAGTTATGGCATTTTCCGACATTTTTCCTCCTCATAGTCGAGAATTAATTGTAAAATATTTTGTGCTGATTGGCCCATGCCAAGCCATCGCAAAAATACTCGTCCTTCTTTGCGATGCATAAGTTGCCTCACCGCTTCGCGAATGTGGTTGTCAAAAATACGTGTGGCATCTTGTTGTTCTTGATGTTGACCTTGTACGCTGTGGAAAACATTTGTTGTCATAGGCCTTCCTCTGGTTGAGGTATTTTGCTGCCAAGCTGTTGCAGTAGGTGTGTTGCAACGCCAAGAGCATTGGGAGATTGTTCCGTGCTTAAAGAGCTTTTGCTTAAAGTGTGTATTGTGTTGGCCATGCCTTGTATGTTTTGTATGTGTTGCTCCTCTTCAGCTAAGGCAGATTCTCTTTTCTTGGCATCAGTTTCTGCTGCGGCAAGGGCATGTTGTTTGGCGATGCGCTCTTCTCGCAAAAGCTCTCGCTCTGTTTTTGTGCGTAATATGGCTGGAGCAACGCCTAAATAGTCGGCGTATTCTTCAACGGCTTTGTCGGCATCAAGGCAGTCAGAAGCTTGCGCATCAATGGGTTCAAGAGAATTGACAAAATGTACCAATTGATTAACGGCATTGGTGCATACCAGTTTTTGGGCCTGTGCCAACAAGCTTACAAATTCTACTTTAATGTCTGTTTCTGCTAGCATGGGCGGCGCTTTGGGCAGCATGTCGTGGCGAAGCATAAGCTTAAAGGTGCGCGTAATAAGAGGTGTAAACAGTTCATTATGTAGTCGCTCAAGCACAGGGCCAAGAAGAATAAGTTTTTCTTCTTCGCGCACAGCCACTTCCTTAGCTGTGACGTTTTTTTGTTGTGAATCAAGAAGCATGCGAAATAAATCATTATACAGTCCTTGCTGTATTTGTTTTTGCACATCTTGCATGGCATTGCGGGCTGCTTGAATTTCTGGACGAACTTGTAAAATCGGGGTAGCAGCTTGAGGGCTTTGCCCCGGTGCTGCTTCTACATAGTTGACACCGCCCGGCGTAAGATCTAGTCCAATGTTTTTTAAACTGGCAGATACAGCCGTTGGTGGATCTACCGATTTATGTATGGCCTTTAAGGTTGTAATGCCCATTTGTTGTAGCATGCGACAATCAGGCAAAACATCCATGGCAGGTGAATGTCCGTAAACTTCATTGCCTGCCACATACCAGCGCACCCCATAGCCCGGAAACTCTTCAAAACCCGATTCAGAAAGAATGTGTATACCACCGGCAGATCCCTTGCTGTTGTATGGTGTGCGTGAAAATTTAGCCGCGCTTTGGGTGTGAGGCATGTGCCCTTCTAGCCAATATACAGAAGCAAAGGGCATGGAAATGGCACCGCCTCTACCGTTTTGAGAGGCGTTTTTTCGAGGGTAAATAGCATGTACTACGCTATGGGCTACATGGTGCATACTTGTGGATTGTTGCAAATACGCCGGCATGCGCTCTATGCCAAAATGCTGTATAAGCTGACGTGCGGTCATAGAAAAACGTCTAAAAACCACATCTACTTCTTGGCGAGCATTGGTATCAAGGCAGTATTCACCTGCTGAAAATGGCAAAAAGCGAAACCCGTGTTCCATATCTGCCAACTGTAGCATAAAGGCTGTCCCAAAGGTGCCAAGCTCTCCATACATGGTGTGTACAGCATTATAAAAATTTGATGCATGAAAAATTTTACGCATGCGCTTTGTAAGAGCATGCAACCATTCTTTAACCGCAGGGTTACCGGCAAGGTCTGCATCTTCAAGGCTTAATTGAAACCAAGGGCGCGCAGGACTTGTGAGGCCTCCTTGTAGGCCAGCAGCAAGAGTGCGAATGGCTAAAATTCCCGTGGCATCCACAAGAGTATTGTTAAGCATGGGCATTTTGCGCCAATGCTCTATGCTGGCATTGCTATCCTTATAGCGTGTGGGCAAAAAATGATCTGCCAAGTCGCGCCAAGCCGGTTCATAGCTTTGCCTTGCTTCCAAAAGCTGCGCATGTTGTTGCCATATATCTGCATGGCTGGTTGCAATGGTATGCATAGGCTATCCTATTGGCCTAACAATGTTTTAGGCTTGTCTTGACTTTGGCTTTGTAAGGGTGTTGTTAAAATACTTCCTTTAATACCGGCAGCTTTTGCAGCGCGTTCTTTTTGTGTTTGACGAGCTGCAGTGGTGGCTTCGGTGATGGGTTTTGTTATTTGAGGTTTTTCTGGCTCAACATACACAGGTGCTGGGGCTGATTGGCTACCGCCTCCTCCAAATCCCATAATATCCTCCTTGTTTTTGTGTTTATGCATTGCAAACAAAAGATGCATGGTGTGTGCACAACATGCCAAAAGAGGAGTATTATGTAAGGATGAAACATTTCAGACATGGGGGGATTGTCTGATAAATGATTGAAAAAAAAGAGTATATTTTTAAGAAAGGCGAGTGCTCACGCGTGAAAAAATGAGCGCTAAATGCCGAGGGTGGTGGTTTATATATGCAAGGTTTGAATTTGATACAAAGTATGTTTTAACGCCAAAGAACAAGGGCTGCCCCAGTACAGGCAACAAAAGAGCCTATGATAGATCCTTTGGAAGGGCATCTTTTTTCTACAATACCGCTTACAAGTAAGAGTGCTACGGGTTGCAAACCAATAAGAGTTGCGGCAACAGCTGTTGGGGTGAGCTCTAAGGCTACAGCAGAAAGCCAAATGCCTCCTACGGGGCCAAAAATACACCCAATAAAAAAAAGTTTTATGAGTTCAGGATGATCTTTAAGGTTTTTGCACGAGCTGTGTATTCTGTGCAGGGGGATGGCAATACACCAAAGTAAAATAGAAGCAGCACCATTGCGGTAGAATGTTAGCAATAATGTTGGCATGCCTTGGTTTAGGGCTTCTTTGCTACCCACAAAGGCAAAGCTGAGTAAGAATGCTGAGGTAAGGGCTAAGAGAATGCCAAAGAGTGTGTTATTGGTGCTGGGGGTAGTGATGGTTCTGGTATGTTTTTGTTCAGATGTAATAACTGTAATAACGCCAATAGTTGCGATAACAATACCTAAATACCCTTGAAAACCTAAAAATTCTTGTAAAAAAATAGCTCCAATGATGCCAGTTATGCAAGTGGAAAGAGAATTACAAATAAGGGCAGAGCGTAAACCAATGCGTAATGCACTTGCATAAAGACACCAATCGGCAATGCCAATGCCAAGTATGCCTGAGAGCAAAGCCATGCTTAAGGCATAGAAACCATCATTTTGAAATTGGTTAAAAAAGATGCAGAGTATAAAAAGCATTACTGTGGCTAAGGGTTGGCGAAACAGCATTAAGCTGTGTACACCAAGAACACGTGAAATATGTGCATGGATAACGCTGGAGGCAGCCCAAAAAAATGCTGTTCCTATGCCGGTAAAAATACCTAGTGTAAACATACTATTATACTCAACATTACGGTTAAAGATGGTAGTGCTTTTCAAGGCATACTATGCCCCTTAGATTTTGTGTCAAGGGGTAATTGAGCGTGCTATATTTTACTAGTGCCCTAGCTTGCATTTCTTGCGTAAGAAGGCTAGATAAAAGAGTTCATGGCCGTAAAATATATCATGCGGTATTTTTTATTTTGTGGAGAGAATATGTACATTACTCTAAATGGTCAAAATATACAGATTGAACAAGGTATAAATCTTGAAGAATGTTTAATAAAACAAGGCTTAGATACGTCAACTGTTGTTGTAGAGCATAACAAAACCATTGTTCCTGCGCAAAATTTTGCTACAACCATACTTGAAGATGAAGATATTTTAGAAGTGTTACACTTCGTAGGAGGTGGTTAGTGGATATGCATACGTGGACTTTAGGTGATAAAACACTGTCAAGTCGTCTTTTTATTGGCACCGGAAAATATGGTGCAGATGCTCTTATTCCAGAGGTTGCTTATGCTTCTGGTTCTGAAGTTATAACTGTTGCTTTACGCAGAGTGCAGGCAGGCCAACAAGGTATTATGACGCATATTCCTTCACATATGCAACTTTTGCCAAATACCTCCGGTGCGCGTACTGCCGATGAAGCGGTGCGCCTTGCGCGCCTTGCTCGTGCAGCAGGCTGCGGACATTGGATAAAGATTGAAGTTATTGCTGATACACGCCATCTTTTGCCAGATGGATATGCCACAGCTAAAGCTACAGAAACATTGGCTTCTGAAGGTTTTGTGGTGCTACCATATATGAATCCTGACCTATATGTAGCGCGCTCGTTAGCTGATGCCGGAGCAAGTGCCATTATGCCTCTTGGTGCTCCCATTGGTACAAATAGAGGGTTACGCACTAAAGAAATGATTCGTATTTTAATTGAAGAAATGGATTTGCCTATTATCGTAGATGCCGGCATTGGTCGCCCTTCACAAGCTTGTGAGGCCATGGAAATGGGTGCAGCTGCGTGTCTTGTGAATACTGCCATAGCTTCTGCGGCAAATCCTGTACAAATGGCGGCTGCCTTTGGGGCTGCAGTACGTGCAGGGCGCGAGGCCTTTGTGGCAGGTGTAGGGGCAGAGGTTACCAATGGTGCCATTGCTTCTTCGCCCTTAACGGGATTTTTGGGGGAATAATATGCAGAGTTTTTCCGCATATTTAGAACTTTGGAATCGCCAAAGGCGTGAAGACGTCATGGCTACAGCTTCCACTGCCAAGGTGCAGGCCGCGCTTGCGAAGGATCATTTACAATTTGAAGATTTTCTTATGTTGCTCAGTCCTAAGGCTACGCCTTTTCTTGAACAAATGGCGCAGCGAGCCAGAGCGGAAACTTTACGCCATTTTGGGCGCGCGGTGCATCTTTTTACCCCTTTGTATCTTTCAGACCATTGCACAAACCAGTGCCGTTATTGTGGCTTTAATGCACGTAATAAGCAAAAACGCCGTCATCTAAGCCTTGATGAGGCCGAGGCAGAAGCACGCAGCATTGCAGCTACGGGCCTTGGGCATATTTTGTTGCTCACCGGTGATGCCAGAAAAATTTCATCTCCGGAATATATTGCAGAAGTAGCACAGCGCATTAAGCCATTTTTTGCATCGGTAGGGATTGAGGTGTATTCTATGAGTGTGGAAGAATACGCCATGCTACATACCCACGGTGTAGACAGCATGACTCTTTTTCAAGAAACGTATAATCCTGAATTGTATGATTTTTTACATCCCGCTGGTCCCAAGAGTGATTTCTCTTATAGGCTGAATGCACCGGGTAGAGCGGTAGAGGGCGGTATGCACAGTGTTAATGTGGGGGCATTGCTTGGCCTTGACAAATTAGAGCACGATGGTTTTTGCACCGGCCTTCATGCATGGTGGCTACAGCGTCATCATGCAGGTGTTGAGGTGAGTGTTTCTGTGCCGCGTATGTGCCCTCATGAGGGAAATTTTGATGTGCCCCATGTATTGGATGATAAGCGCTTTGTGCAGTATATTACAGCTGTTCGATGCTTTCTTCCACGGGTAGGCATTACTGTGTCTAGCCGTGAAAATGCCTTCATGAGAGATCATGTAGTGCCTTTAGGGGTTACGCGTGTTTCAGCAGGGGTATCCACCATGGTTGGAGGACGTAATACGGAAAGCGGCGAGACGGGACAATTTGATATTTCTGACCATCGCAGTGTAGCCGAAATGATAGAAGCTTTGTCAACAATTGGATATCAAGCTGTGTGTAAAGATTGGCAAGATGCCAATGCACAATGCGTATACTAATGAATTGTTAATATATATGCATACAGTGTGTATGTTTGAACGAACTGTGAACTTTTTAAGGAGCCATTATGTCTATAGCCTCATGTTTTAAAGCTTATGATGTGCGCGGAACGTATCCTACTGAACTTAGCCCAGACTTGGCTAAGGCCATAGGTAAGGCGTTTTGCAAACTTTTTATGCCTAAGAGCGTTGTTGTAGGTCGCGATTGTCGTCTTTCTGGGCCTTTGTTGCGTGATGGACTTGTGGAAGGCCTACGTGCTTGTGGGGTACAGGTGACAGACATAGGACTTTGTGGCACAGAAGAAATTTACTATGCTACCTTTGCCCATGGCTTTGATGGCGGTATTATGATTACCGGAAGCCATAATCCTCGTGATGATAATGGGTTGAAATTTGTACAAAAAGGCGCTGTGCCCATCAGTGCAGACTCAGGCCTTTTTGCCTTACGTGATGTAGCCTTTGCCATGCTTGAAGATGCCAATGTTGATACGACAATTGCCAGTGGCGAAGCGCTTACCGGTACGTACACCGAAACATCTTTTCGCAAGGACTATGTGGACTTTTTATTAGATTATGTACGCTTACCAAAAGAGGCTTCGTTAAAGCTTCATATGGATCCGGGTAATGGCTGCGCAGGCCTTGTGTTGCAAGAGCTTATGCCAAGGCTTCCCTTTACCATGACTACAGCGCATATGGAGCCTGACGGAAATTTCCCCAATGGCATACCTAATCCTCTCTTACCAGAAAGGCGCGAAGCTACCGCTGCAGCTGTTATTGCTCATGGTGCTGATATGGGTATTGCTTGGGATGGCGACTTTGATCGTTGCTTTTTCTATGATGCCAAGGGAAATTTTATAGAAGGCTATTACCTTGTGGGGCTTTTAGCGCAAAGTCTTTTACAAGAATTTTCTGGTGGCAAGATTATTCATGATCCTCGTTTGCTTTGGAATACGCAAGAAGTGGTCAAAGAAGCCGGTGGCATATGCATTATGAGTAAGGCTGGGCATGCTTTTATTAAGGAAGTTATGCGCGCAGAAGATGCCATTTATGGTGGAGAAATGAGCGCACATCATTTCTTTAAGCATTTCGCCTATTGTGATTCTGGCATGATTCCTTGGCTTTTGGTGGCAAAGCTTGTGCTACAAAGCGGCAAGAGCCTTGCAGAGCTTGTGGAGGAGTGCATGCAACGCTACCCATGCAGCGGAGAAATTAACCGTAAAGTAATAGATGGACCGGCTGTGCTTGAACTTTTGCATAAAGAATATGTAGCTAGTGCGCAAGAAATCGGTACCCTTGATGGTCTTTCTATGGATTTTGGAGCATGGCGCTTTAATGTGCGTTGCTCAAATACTGAGCCTTTATTGCGTCTTAATGTAGAATCACGTGGTGATAAGGCCTTGATGGAAGAAAAAACAGCAGAACTTTTGCGCATTATTGATGCTCAATAATGTCAGATATATAAAGACCTAGGAGGAAGTATGCCCTTTGTTAACGTAAAATTGACCGGTGGTGAATTTGCACCTACAGCAGAAAAGAAAGCAGAGCTAATTAAAGAAATCACAGATGTTATGGTAAGGGTGCTTGATAAAAACCCTGCTACGACCATGGTGGTGATTGAAGAAGTAGATCCTAATGCTTGGGGTATTGGTGGGCAAAGCGTAACCGAACGCAATAGGAAAAAATAATATTTCACGTGTCTTGAGAGCTAGTTATCTTTAAAGAGTCCTGCACAATTACTTTTTCAGTATAAT
>CAYJOQ010000032.1:0-18230 GCA_964371825.1 uncultured Desulfovibrionaceae bacterium | reverse complement strand
TGGAGTGGGCGTGCCTTTCTGAAACACGCATGGAAATGCGTTTTTCAGCATCAACTATTATAGTCGGCATTAAAAAACCAAATAACTATCTGTAATTGCACACTTAAAATGCAAGGACTAACCTAGAAAAATTGCCAAAAACCAAGCATGAAATGCGACTTTTGCGGCAAGTTTTTGCCCCTAGCGCACTTACTTTTTAAGTGCCGACTAACGAAATTTTTCTGTAAGAAAAATTTTGCGCCACGTAAAATAAGCCAGAACTTGCTTCTGGCGGCCCTAAAAGGGTATTTGGAGTGGGCGTGCCTTTCTGAAACACGCATGGAAATGCGTTTTTCAGCATCAACTATTATAATAACTACCCCTCTAAAAAAATCAAAATCAAGACCACATCCTCACATGCGTTGTAAAAGCATGTTCATTACAAATACCCTTAAAGTCACCGTCAAAAATACATCCTACACCTACTCGACGATTAACAATATATTTCCATGTGTTAGCAAAAAAGCACGCTCGTTCCAAATACCCCTTCGATTTTTTTACCCTTTTTTTACGTATGCATAATTCTAAAAATTTCGTACAATCTCTCGTAAAGTATTTCTTCTTGGTCTAGCTTTTGCAAATAAGAGAATTATTATATGTTGTGTCACTTTAACGACGGGTAGATGTATGCCATTTCATTTTTCCATGCAAAAAATTCTTGATTACCGAGTACAGCTTGAAGAAGAAGCCAAAATTCAATTGGCTAAAGCACAACAAATGCTCTTAAAAGAGAAGGAAAGCCTACAAAGTTTACAACTACAGCTTGCAGAAAAAGAACAAGATTTGTATAAAGACCTTACCATGGAAGCTGGTCAACGCTGGTTACTTGAAAATTATATAAAGGGTCTCCAGTCTGATATAAAAGCTTGCACTTTGCGCTTACAGCAACTTCAAGAAATTGTGCGCCAATGCACAGAAATGGTTCTCATGCGAGCCAAAGACCGCAAAGTTCTCGAAAAGCTTAAGGAAAAACAAAGGGAGCACTATGATGCTGCAGAAAAAGAACATGAAAGAAAATTCAATGACGAAACTGCCACCTTACGACACGCTCGCCAAGGAGCCTTCTAAATTAGCGTCTTTTTCCATGTCTCACATTTGCCGCATTTTATTAGCTCTTGGTTTTGTAAAACTTTCTATGCTTGCGGCCATTGGTTTTGGCATTCCTTTGCCGCAAATTACGCTACCCTCTCTTTCTGCACTTCCTTCAATTTCGCTTTTTACTACAGAAAATACTCCTGAACAGGAAATAGTAGCACAAAATCCAGAAGCCGAAAAACAAGAAAAAGCACAACAAGATGCTGAAGCTACAGGTAAGTTAAACGCTCTCATGACAGCAAAAAACATAGAAGAGCCTGCGCTTAGCCCAGCACCTAAAATACCTAATATTGGCTCTACTGACCAAGGGCAAACCATACCAAACACTCCAAGCGCCCAAAATATTTCAAATGATCCAAGCACAACAAATGCGCCCATACCACAACCGGCATATATACCAAGCATGGCACAAGCCTATGCCGAACCCAAATTAGACCCACAAGGCTCTGCTGCCATTCGAGCCCTTGCTTCTTTAAAGCCTAATAAAGCAGCGCCAGGCGTACATGCCATGAACATGCCCATACACGAAGCCGTGCATACGGCACAAACCCCACAAGCACCGCAACATCGCGTTACCCAAAATATTGCAAGTGTTAAAAAACCCGAACAAAAAAGCCCCTCTTGGTGGAATGGCTTAAGCTCTATTAAAAATCTTCCTATTCCCTTACTTGGAGTAGATCAAGTAGCGTATGCGGCAACCCTTGAAAGTCCGCCTAACCCTACGTTTAATTCATCCGGAAACGCATCGCCCTTTAGCCCACCCGAACAAATTTTGCCGGCAGGTGTAGCTGGACCTCAAGTAGGTATTGTGCCACCAAATCCCTTGGTGCCAAACCCTAATCCGCCAAGCCCTAATATTGATGCCTATGTGCCAAAGGAAGACCCTTTGCGTAAGCAAGAAGAGCTTGCCAGGCGCGAGCAAGAAATTTTAATGCTGCAAAAGCAGGTTGAGCAACGCTTACAAGAATTACAATCTGCAGAAAAAAAAGTACAAAACATGCTACAGGAAGCTAAAACCGTAGAAAAAGAAAAAGTTGACGGTTTAACTAACATGTATGTTAATATGAAGCCAAAACAAGCGGCATTAGCCATGGAAAAGATGGAAGAAGCTACTGCT
The DNA here is from genome assembly GCA_964371825.1 of uncultured Desulfovibrionaceae bacterium. Lineage (GTDB taxonomy): Bacteria > Desulfobacterota > Desulfovibrionia > Desulfovibrionales > Desulfovibrionaceae > CAYJAD01. Next base: position 15,979 of record CAYJOQ010000032.1, on the reverse strand, counting down.
GTCAAAATTTTATCTAGCATGAAATCTAAACAAGCCGGTGAAATTTTAAGCTACATGAACCCTACAACAACAGCAAAACTCACTGAACTTATCAGTCGCATGAAGCTTGGACAATAAGAACCGTCCCTTGTAAGGCCATATGGTACGCTTAAAAATAACTCTGTCCTATGTGGGCACGCAGTACTGCGGTTGGCAAATTCAAGAAAAACCTAAGGCCCCGCCCACAATTCAAGGGGAGCTTGAAAGCGTTGTGCAGCGTGTGGTGGGAACGCATGTGCGCATACATGGCGCAGGGCGTACTGACAGCGGAGTGCATGCTGAAGGACAAGTGGCGCATATGGACGTGCCCCATGAAAAAGGGCACTTACAATGGCAACGCATATTCAATACTAGCTTACCACAAGACATAAGCGTGCTTGACGTTAGCTCAGTAGAGCCGCATTTTCATAGCCGTTTTGACGCCATCCACAAAACATATACCTATACCTTTTGGTGCGAGCGCACATTTATGCCACCCCGTTTACGGCCCTTTGCATATAATGTCGGCAATCTTGACTATGACAATATGCGCAAAGCATTGCCATACCTCATGGGCACTCATAATTTTGCTGCCATGCAAAATGTAGGCACCCCTATAGAAGATACCATACGCACAATTATGCACATGGAACTTGCAAAACAATGCCCATGGCTACCCAAAGCATTGCACCCTCACTGCCTCACACTCACCGTGCAGGCCGACGGTTTTCTAAAACAAATGGTGCGTAACTTAGCAGGTTTGTTAGCTGCTGTGGGTAAACATAAATTTTCGCCAGAGCAGATTCCGGCTTTGCTTGATGCCGGTTTACGCAATCAAGCACCAGCGACAGCACCAGCATGCGGTTTAAGTTTGCAACACATTTATTATGCATAACTCAAAAAAACACACATAAAGCTATATATTTTAATTTCAATCATGCACATTAGTACAGTTTTTATATAAATTTTCATTTCTTTAAAAAAATGACTGTTCAATCAAACAATTTTGTGTTAGAAGCTTTCCCATTATGGTTCACAAACAAAACAGCAGCATATTTATACATGACAAAAAGTAATAATTATGTTACGGCAACAACACGGACCATTTTTTTAGCAATAACATTTTAATAACTTACAAGAAGAAAAACACATTTTTACTACTTTTTTATTACAAAATAAAAATCTAATTTGTATTTTGCACGACATTTGTACATATCGTGCTTATATACAGAAAACTTAGTAAAAGAAATAATTACTTTGTAGCGCGGCTACATGCACATGAAATACATACTGCTTGACAGTAAAGGAGAATATTATGGCTAAAATGAAAACCATGGACGGCAATACTGCCACCACGCATATCGCGTATGCACTTTCGGATGCAGCGGCCATCTATCCCATCACCCCATCTTCTGTAATGGGTGAATTAGCAGAAGAATGGGCTGCTGCTGGGCGCAAAAATCTTATGGACCAAAAGGTTGTCATTCGTGAAATGCAATCCGAAGCAGGTGCTGCAGGAGCCGTGCATGGATCGCTTGCTGCAGGTGCCCTTACAAGCACCTTCACAGCTTCACAAGGCCTTTTGCTTATGGTGCCAAATATGTATAAAATCGCTGGTGAGCTACTTCCCGGCGTTTTTCACGTTTCGGCCCGTGCCTTAGCTGCGCATGCTTTATCTATTTTCGGAGACCATCAAGACGTTATGGCTTGCCGTCAAACAGGTTTTGCCATGTTAGCATCTGCTTCTGTGCAAGAATGTATGGACTTAGCCTTAGTATCACACCTTTCAGCCATTGATAGCTCAGTACCTTTTTGTCACTTTTTTGATGGATTCAGAACTTCACATGAAGTGCAAAAAATTGAAGTCATTGACTACGAAGATATTCATGCCCTAGTAAATTGGGACAAAGTGGCAGAATTTCGTGCTAATGGCATGAATCCCGAGCATCCTCATATTCGTGGTACAGCGCAAAACCCCGATATTTACTTCCAAAATCGCGAAGCTTGTAACCTTTACTACGAAGCTCTGCCAAGCATAGTGCTTGAAAACATGAAAAAGGTTACGGCACTTACCGGACGTAAATACAAGCTCTTTGATTACACAGGCCACCCTGAAGCTGACCGCATTGTTATTGCCATGGGATCTGCATGTGAAGTTATTGAAGAAACCATTGACCACTTAAATAATGAGTTAGGCCAACGTGTTGGACTTGTAAAAGTGCGTATGTTCCGTCCTTTCTCAACAGAACATCTTTTGCGCGCCATTCCTGCAACGGCAACCACAATTACCGTATTAGACCGCACTAAGGAGCCGGGTGCTCTTGGTGAGCCTTTATATCAAGACGTTTGTACAGCGTATCTTGAGCGCGGTGAAATGCCCACCATAGTTGGTGGTCGTTATGGCCTTGGTTCTAAAGACTTTACTCCAGCTATGGCTAAGGCAGTCTTTGACAATATGCTCAGCGCAGGACCTAAGAATCATTTCACCGTTGGTATCAATGATGATGTATCCTTCACTTCACTTGAAGTAGAAGACGAAATAGATACAGTTCCGGCCGGCACTGTACAGTGTAAGTTCTTCGGCCTTGGTGCAGACGGTACTGTGGGTGCCAATAAACAAGCCATTAAAATCATTGGTGACAACACCGACATGTATGCGCAAGCTTATTTTGCTTACGACTCTAAAAAATCCGGTGGATTTACTGTATCACACTTGCGTTTTGGTAAGCAGGCCATTAAATCTTCCTACCTCGTAACCAAGGCTGACTATATTGCTTGTCATAAAGCAGCATATGTAAACCAGTACGATATTCTTGACGGCATCAAGGACGGCGGCACCTTTGTGCTTAACTCCAATTGGACATTAGAAGACATGGAAAAGCAATTGCCTGCCTCCATGAAGCGCGCCATTGCCTCCAAGAACTTGAAATTTTATAATGTTGATGCCGTAAAGCTTGCCAGCGAAGTAGGTCTTGGCGGCCGCATTAATATGATTATGCAAACGGCCTTCTTTAAACTTGCCAATGTGCTTGACTTTGAAAAAGCTGTTGCCTTACTTAAGCAGTCCATCCAAGATGCCTATGGTGCAAAGGGTGACAAGATTGTTTCTATGAATATCGCAGCCGTAGACAAGGCCCTTGGCGCTCTTGAAGAAGTAGCCTATCCGGCCGCTTGGGCTGAAGCAAAAGACTCTTGTTGTAAAGGTTCTGGCATTGCAAGCTCTTGTTCATGCTCATGCCATGGCGATGAAGAACCAGAATACATTACCAACGTTGTAAAGCCCATTCTTGCCCAACAAGGTGATAAATTACCTGTTTCTGCCATGGACCCTGCTGGCCTTATGCCCCTTGGCACTGCAGCCTTTGAAAAACGCGGCGTGGCCATTGCCGTACCCGAGTGGCAAGTAGAAAATTGTATCCAATGCTATCAATGCTCATTTGTGTGCCCGCATGCTACCATTCGTCCTGTGCTTGTAACGGATGAAGAAATGGAAGAGGCTCCAAAATCGTTCATCACCAAGGACGCTACCGGCAAAGAACTTAAAGGCCTTAAGTTCCGCATGCAAGTATACGCAGAAGATTGCTTAGGATGTGGTTCGTGCGCTGATGTTTGCCCTGCTAAGCAAAAAGCATTACTCATGAAGCCCATTGAAACGCAGCTTGAAGAGCAAAAGCTTAACCTTGCCTTTGCTGAAAACAATGTGGCTTTAAAAGATGACCTTATGCCTCGCAATACTCTTAAGGGTTCACAACTCCAACAACCCTTACACGAGTTTTCAGGCGCGTGCGCTGGGTGCGGCGAAACTCCTTATGTAAAGCTTCTTACACAAATGTTTGGCGACCGCATGATTATTGCTAACGCCACCGGTTGCTCATCCATTTGGGGTGCATCATCACCTACAACGCCATATACCACAAACAAAGATGGCCACGGTCCAGCTTGGGGTAACTCTTTATTTGAAGATGCTGCAGAATTCGGCTTTGGTATTGAAATGGCCTATCAGCAACGCCGTGAGCATCTTGCCATGCGCATTAAAGAGCTCATGAACATGGAAGGCCCTTCTGACGAATTAAAAGAATCTTGCCAAAATTGGCTTGACCATATGAATGATGGCGAAGCCTCACGTGAATATGGCATGGAAGTGCTCGGACAACTCAGTAATGTTGACCATCCTCTTGCCCACGAAATTTGGCATATGGATGACCTCTTTATCAAAAAGAGCATTTGGGTCTTTGGTGGTGATGGCTGGGCCTATGATATTGGTTATGGTGGTCTTGACCACGTTATTGCTTCCGGCGAAGATATTAACATCTTAGTTATGGATACTGAAGTATACTCCAATACCGGTGGGCAAGCCTCTAAGGCTACTCCACTTGGCTCCATCGCCAAATTTGCTGCTGCAGGCAAGCGCATTGGTAAAAAAGACCTTGGCGCCATGGCTATGAGTTATGGATATGTATATGTGGCCTCTGTATCTATGGGCGCAGATAAACAGCAAGTGCTTAAAGCCTTCCGCGAAGCTGAAGCATACAAAGGCCCATCTATTATTATTGCTTATGCTCCTTGCATTAACCAAGGTATTCGTAAGGGTATGGGCAAAACCATGGAAGAAGGCAAGCTCGCCGTAACCACAGGCTACTGGCCATTATACCGCTATAACCCAGAATTAGCCGAAGAAGGTAAAAATCCCTTCTTGTTAGAATCTAAAGAACCTAATGGTCAAATTCAAGAATTCCTTCAAGGCGAAATACGTTATGCTGCCCTCGATAAGATTGCACCAGATGTTTCTCCTGAACTGAAGGCAGCTCTTGAAAAACAATACATGGACCGCTACAAGTACTATAAGCTTTTAGCTGCCATGCCAGGCCTTAACGAAGTAGAATAGTTGCTATATTGAGGGGGGAGGAATTGCCTTCCCCCTTATCTTAACTTTTTATGCTAGTCATCTGGAGCTGTCATGTATAAAAGCTTATATATCACTGCCATTGAAGCGCGCTCAGGTAAATCTGCCATAGTATTGGGAATGATGCAGCTACTCACAAGAAAAATGAGCAAGGTTGCCTTTTTCCGCCCCATTATCAATGAACCCATTCTTGATGATAAAGATCATGACATAAACCTCATGACCACCCAATTCAAATTAGACATTGCCTACACAGATACCTTTGCCTACACCTTTGACGAAGCACGCCATCTTATTAACAATGGGCAGCGCAACTATTTGATTTCTAATATATTACAGAAATTTCATGCCGTTGCAGATAAGCACGACTTTGTTTTATGCGAAGGAACAGATTTTTTGGGCACTGATGCAGCATTTGAATTGGAACTTAACGCAGAAATTGCCGCAAATATTGGCTCTTCTATGCTTATTGTAGCCAACGGTTCCAATAAAAACTTTGATGAAATAATTGAAAATACGCAAATTACCATTGACCTTTTAGAAGAAAAAAATGTTGAAATTTTATCAGTTATTTTTAATCGCACCAACTTTTCTGTCTCTGAACGAGACGAATTACGTAACGCCATCACAGCTAAAAATGCTGAAAAGCAGCCCCTTATATACACCATGCCAGATGAATCTACTCTTGGCAGACCAACCATGCACGATGTAGCCAAATGGCTTGATGCAGAAATATTATATGGCGAACAACGTATGGATAGCCTTGTGGGCGATTACATCATCGCAGCAATGCAAGTACATAATTTCCTAGACTATATTCAGCAAGGCAATCTTATCATAACGCCAGGTGATAGATCTGACATTGTGCTTGCATCTTTAATTTCTCGTGCATCTTCAGGATATCAAGATATTTCAGGAGTCTTACTCACTGGAGGTATCACCATACCAGATAATATGCGCAAACTCCTTGATGGCTGGACAGGCGTACCTGTGCCCATCTTACTCACTCAAGACCATACATATAAAACTGTTCAAGTGTTATCAGAGCTTTATGGACGCATTGAACCAGATAATTTACAAAAAATTAATACAGCCTTAGGACTCTTTGAGCGTAATGTAAACTCAAAAGAATTGAGTACACGCATCATCGCCAACAAACCTTCGCGCATTACGCCCATGATGTTTGAATTTGAGCTTATTGAACGTGCCCGCGCCAACAAGATGCGTATTGTCTTGGCAGAAGGACATGAAGAACGCATCTTGCGAGCCACAGATATTTTATTGCGTCGTGGAGTTGCAGAAATTATCTTACTTGGCAATGCGCAGCGTATACAAATGAATATTGCCTCCTTAGGTCTTGACCTTTCTGGCGCACATATCATTCAACCTGATAAATCTCCTGAATTTGAAGACTATGTAAACACCTATTATGAATTACGTAAAGCTAAGGGTATGACCGAAGAACAAGCCCGTGATCGTATGATTGATTGCACATATTATGCAACTATGATGGTACACAAAAACCATGCTGACGGCATGGTTTCTGGCGCAGTAAACACCACAGCGCATACTATTCGACCAGCCTTTGAATTTATCAAAACTAAGCCCGATTGCTCCATTGTGTCATCAGTGTTTCTCATGTGCTTAAAAGATAGGGTACTTGCCTTTGGCGACTGCGCTGTTAATCCTAAGCCCACAGCACAACAGCTTTCAGAAATCGCCCTAGCCTCTGCACATACCGCCAGTGTTTTTGGCATTACCCCTCGTGTAGCCATGCTTTCATATTCTACGGGAACCTCAGGCAAGGGAGCCGATGTTGACATTGTTGCAGAAGCTACTGCCATTGCCAAGCAAAAAGCCCCCGATCTTTTGCTTGAAGGCCCCATTCAATATGATGCAGCCATAGACCCAGAGGTGGCAAGAACCAAGCTTCCGGACAGCAAAGTTGCCGGACATGCAACAGTTTTTGTTTTCCCTGACTTAAACACAGGGAATAATACCTATAAAGCTGTGCAAAGAGCTGCTGATGCCGTAGCCATTGGCCCTGTATTGCAAGGTTTAAATAAACCTGTTAATGATTTATCGCGCGGTTGTACTGTGCCAGACATAGTAAACACTGTGGCCATTACTGCCATTCAAGCCGCTGCTGAAAAAAACAGCACACAACTTAACAAGTAGGATTTAACACATGAAAGTTTTAGTTATGAATGCGGGATCTTCTTCTTGCAAATATCAGCTTTTGGAAATGACAGACAAGTCTGTATTATGCTCTGGAATTGTAGAGCGCATTGGCGCTCCTAAGGGCAAGCTAGTACACAAGCTTTATCCTGACACAGACAGAGAAGAAAAAATCATCATTGAAAATGCTTTTCCAACCCATGTTGAAGGCTTAGAAGAAGTGATTGCGCTGCTTACCCACAAAGAAAAAGGCGTAATCAAAGATACAAATGAAATTAATGCCGTTGGTCACCGCATTGTGCATGGCGGCGAAGACATTGATAAACCAGTACTTATTGATGCAAAAGTCAAAGAAATCATTAAACGCAATGCCTTACTTGCTCCCTTGCATAACCCTGCTAACCTTATGGGCATTGAAGTAGCCGAAAAACTCTTACCCGGCATACCTAATATTGGTGTTTTTGATACTGAATTTGGCTCAAGCATGGAAGCAAGCGCGTATGTTTATCCCTTACCATACGAGCTGTATGAAAAATATGGCATCCGTCGCTATGGCTTCCACGGCACATCACACAAGTATATTGCTAAGAAAACAGCAGAATATCTTGGCAAACCCCTTGATGAACTGAACTCAATCACCATGCACCTTGGTAACGGCTCTTCCATGACAGCGGTAAAAAATGGTCGTTGCGTTGATACATCCATGGGGCTTACCCCCCTAGAAGGACTTATGATGGGCACACGTTGCGGGACTATTGACCCTGCTATCATTCCCTTCCTTATGGAAAAATTGGAACTTAGCCCCACAGCCATGGACGAATTACTCAATAAAAAATCGGGCCTTGTGGGCATATGCTGCATGAGTGATATGCGTGACTTACACGATGCGCGTGAAAAAGGTGATGAAAAAGCTCAACTTGCCTTCGAAATGCTTGTGAGAAGCATTAAGAAAACACTGGGTGCCTACTTCTTTATGCTTGGCCGTGTTGACTCCATAGTATTTACTGCTGGTATTGGAGAAAATGACGACTTTGTACGTGCTGCTGTTTGCGAAGGCCTTGAGCAAATGGGTATAGAGCTTGATGCCACAGAAAACAGCATTCGCCGCTCATGCGCACGCACCATAAGCACCAAAACCGGAAAAATTCCTGTGCTTATTATTCCCACCAATGAAGAATTACAAATTGCTGAAGCTAGTTTAGAAGTATTAGCCTAAAATTGTAATTACTATACTGCAAGTACAAATGCCAGAAACAACACATACTGTGTGAGTTTCTGGCATTTTACGATACCAAAGCATGCTTTTTTCACATGATACTGCGTAACATAGTTGATGCTGAACAACACATTTTCATGTGTTGTTCAGCATCAACTAATTATAATGATTTGCATAATTTTTCAGTGCCGACTAACATAGGCCAGAGCTTGCTTCTAGCCACTGCAAAAGAAATTTTTGGAGCGTGCCTCTTTAGGAACATGCGTGTACACGCATTTTTCAGATTCAGCTACATCTTATTTTTCTGATGTTTTAGAACCTTGCATATGCACTTGCCCTTCTAATAAACCACCCTCTTCCATAATAAGGGCTGGAGTATGTACAGTTCCTTCCACAATGCCCCCTTTATGCACAACAACACGACGTGCAGCCTTAACCTCACCTTCAAAACGTCCTGAAAGCAGCAGTTCGCCAACGCACACATCACCCTTAATAATAGCATCCTTGCCTACAATAAGAGCTCCCTCACTTTCTATTTGTCCAGTATACGCGCCATCAATGCGCACTGATCCTTGAAAAGAGAGTTTACCTTCATATACAGTACCTGCTCCTAAAAAAGCATTTATTTCGTCTTTTGCCACAAATGTATCCTTTGTTTATATATGTTAACCATTGTCATTGTGTATTGCCAGCGCAATCGTATTGAAAGTATTGTCATGTTTACGGCAATGTATACATGCGCCAAAAGTTCAACGCGCACTGTATATTGAATTTACATAAAATTTGTACTCTTTTCTGCACAGCAGATTGTCGTTTTTTTATTTCCTACTAGCTTTTAAACATAAAGCGTCGCATAGACACATTAAGCACAATACCTATCAAAAGGCAATTAACAAGCATAGAGCTTCCCCCGTAACTCATAAATGGCAAGGGAATACCCACCACAGGCATAAGGCCCATAACCATGCCCATATTAATAACTATCTGCCAAAAGAAATAAAAAAACACTCCTGTGGCCAGTAAGCTTCCAAAGCGATCTTTAGCTTTAATCACCGTATTATAGATAGTTAAAAGAAAAAAACAATACAGTGTAATGAGTGCAACGCAGCCTATAAAACCCCACTCTTCGCCAAAAACTGCTATAACAAAGTCTGAATGCTTTTCCGGTAAGAAGCGTAATTGGCTTTGCGTTCCTTCAAAAAAGCCTTTACCCCAAATTTGCCCAGAGCCAATGGCTATTTGAGATTGCATAATATGATACCCTGTGCCTCGAGGATCTTCACCAGGGTTTAAAAACGTTAGCACCCTTTGTCGTTGATAATCATGCATGCCTACAAACCACATAAAGGCAACAAATATAGGAAAAAGCACTACACATGTTTTAAATATTTTTGCCTTCACACCATGAAATAATACCATACCTGCCAAAAGCAAGAGGACATTTAACGTGGTGCCAAGGTCTGGCTGTGTAACAATAAATGCACCAGGAACAAGGCCTACGAGTAATACACGTAAAAAGTCACCCCAATCGAGAGTTTCACCATTGCGAGAGAGAACACGTGCTGCTAAAATGAGCACGGCCAATTTGGCAAGTTCGCTGGGTTGAATATTCATAAATCCCAATGAAATCCAGCGCTGCGCACCGTACACGGTTTTACCAATAAGAGGCACAAGCATAAGCAGTACAAGGGTAGCCAAAAATAAGGGCCAAGCTAGGTTACGTAAGCGCCGATAATCAAAACTCATAGTTACCAGCATAACAATAAAGCCAAGGCCCCCCCAAATAAGCTGCCGCTGGTAAAAGGAAGAAACACTTACCCCATCTTCAAGACGCATGCCCGAAGCTGAATATAAATTTCCAACGCCCACCACAAAAAGGAGCACAAAACATACCAAAAGCTCCCAATTAAGATACGCAAAAAGACGTCTATCGAAGGGCAACATCTTGTTCCTCACCGAAAAGAATATCATAAACTTTTTTTGCCACAGGTCCGGCAACAGAACTTCCACCCCCGCCATGTTCTATCATAACGATAACAACATAACGTTTAGCATCCTTAGCTCCCCAGGTGGCAATCCATGCATGGTCGCGTTGTTTATATTCAAGTTCCTCATTCTTTATACGTTCATTATTACGCATTTTTATTTTAACAACTTGTGCGGTTCCGGTTTTGCCGCCCATATCTGCATCCTTGCGACCCACAACCTTCGCCGTGCCATCAATGGCCGTTTGGCGCATAGAGTTCACAATAAATTCTCTTTGGCCGGCATTAGTAGGCAGCGATCCAAGCGTTCTTGGTGCAGCATTTTCTATGAGCAATGGTTCAAGAATCTTGCCCCCATTAAGCAAAGCTGAAACATAGGTAGCCATTTGCAAAGGTGTTACTAAGGTAAAACCTTGACCGATGGAGACATTTAAGGTGTCACCACGCACCCAAGGATCGTTAAATCGACGCCTTTTCCACACTCTTGATGGCACATTACCACTTTTTTCATGGGGTAAAATAATCTCAGTCAAATGGCCAAAGCCACTGGCTTTGGCATAGGCTTCAATTTTATCTATACCAAATTTTTCAGCATAGTGGTAAAAATACACATCGCAAGAGTTCTTTAATGCGGTGTTCATGTTCACATATCCATGACCACCCTTCTTCCAGCATCGAAAAATTTGATTCCCGAGTTTGTGCTCACCAGAGCAATACACTGATTCAGATGGATGTACGCCTTCTTGTAAAAAAAGCCCGGTCATCATAAGCTTCCACACCGATGCAGGCGGGTACATGCTTTGTATAACTCTATTTTGCAAAGGAAAGCGCGTATTATTGCGCAATGCGTTCCAGTCTTTATGCGAAATACCATTAGTGAAGAGATTATTATCATAGGCAGGAGAAGTGACAAGCGCTACAAGCTTACCCGTATCAGGTTCCATCACAATTATAGACCCAGCTTGCCCTTCAAGGGCTGTCCATGCAGCCATTTGTACGCTAGTATCAAGACTTAAACGAATATGCTCTCCACCAAGTGGTTCTTGAATCATAGTTTTATCTAAAGATCTGCCAAGCACGTCAACTTCTAATTGGTACAAACCCTTTTGCCCGCGCAATTGTTGCTCAAGTACAAGCTCAAGGCCTTGCTTACCCACAAGGTCTCCCAAGCTAAGGGTAGCATCTTTATCCATTTCTTTTTCGTTAACTTCAGAAACATAGCCCAGGATATGCGCATAAATTTCGCCTCGTGGGTAGGTTCGCGTAGCTCCGGTAGAAATTTCAAGGCCAGGCCAGCGCAAAAGTTCAGACTCAATTTGAGCAACCAAGGAAATATCTAAATTTCGCACCAAGGGTATGGGTTCAAAGGATTGAATTTTTCGTCTTTTTGCAACGTAGCCTTCATATATTTCTGCATAAGGCACGCCTGTCCATTGGCTTACTTGCGTTAAAGCAGCAGGTATATCTGCACAATCTTCTCGAATAATGCTTATACTATACGTGAGCACATTATCTGCTAAAATAAGCCCCTTGTTATCCGTAATAAGTCCTCGAGGGGCCAGAATGCGTTCTTCGCGCATACGATTTTTTAAAGCAAGCTCTGCATAGCCTTCACCCTTATGCACCTGCAAATACCAAAAGCGTACCACAAAAACAAAAAAAAGCAGTGCCACAAGACATTGCAAAAAAAGAGCCCCCATCTTTGGCGGATGATACTCTTCTGTTTCCACAGGAATTTTTAACCAGCTTCGAAATTTACTGGTTTTTTTAGCATGATAATCAGGAAGCTTCGTCATGGCGTTGTGTCCAGCGTCTGGTAGGTGTAGCTATCCACCAGGCAATAGGAATAAAAGCACTTTGCATAAGACTGTCATGTATAAGGCGTTCCTTATCTACAACAAGGTCTTGTAATGGGGCAAAAACATAACTTAGAGCAAAAGAAATACACCCTAAACTGGCAGCAAGTAAAAGCACAAATAGAATATTTTGAACCTCAAACAGCCAGCGCCCCATTAAAAATACTACTATAACTGCAGTATACCAAAAAAACATACCCCCAAATTCTCGCGAGCCTATGCCCTCTTGGATTAAAATGCAAAGGGGCAATATCCATAATAAATCTTTATACCGCTCTTCTTGCAAAGTAAGAATTATACCTATGAGCATAACATCTACTGAAGGTAAAAGTGATTGCAAAAAAAAACTTATGGGGAAAAAGCATAGCCACCAAATACCTAAGCCTATGGGCATTACTCACCCCCTAAATCTTGCTCTTCTTGAACCGCTGTTGTCGTAGGCGCCGTAGGTAGGGGCATAGCAGAGCCTTCTTCTACAGGAGTAATATATACTCCAGGGCCTTGCAATTTTATCATCATGTCGTATTGCTCTTCAGTAGGTGGTCCCATAAAGTCAGGGTCTAAAGGATCTCGTGCAGGGGCAATGCCTGTAGGCTCAAGCAAAAGAACCTCTTCCAAGTGCTCTGGGTTCACAAGTGCCTTAGCTTCCACTTGTAAAAAAGGTGTATGCCCAGAAACACTCACCTGCGTTACGATGGCCACAGGTAATCCCTTTGGATATACTCCATCAAGACCCGAAGTTACTAATAGTTCACCATTTTTTATTTTTGCATTATGCCCAACAAAACGCACTTCAAGGTCACGACGTCCACCTTGCCCTGTAAGAATACCAGCAGTGCGAGACTCTTGACTAAAAACAGCCACTCTACTGCCTTGATCAGAAAGCAAAAGAGCCGTTGATGTATGTGCTGAAGCACGAAGAACACGGCCCACAAGGCCAAGATTGGTCATAAGAGGGGTACCTGGGGCAGCCCCAGTTGCATATCCACGGCTTAAAATAACCGTCTCTAACACAGAGTTTGGCCCAAGCCTACCTGCCAAAATGCGTGCACCTACAGGACGCCAACTACGATCAGGAGGTAGAGAAAGTAAGGCACGAAGGCGTTGTAATTCAGCCTTATGTTCGCCTGCGGCAATAAGCTGCGACTGCATGGCTAAAATATCTACTTTTAAGCGAACATTTTCCTCGCGAACGCCCACAAGGTCAAAGTAATTTTCCCAAATATCAGTAATATTACTATGTATCTCAATAATGGGCTTTAAAACGCCACCTACCAGCTCAAGCCCTACGTGGGTTGCTACTTTATCCATAACCCCTGTACGCTGGTTCCATGTATACATGCCAAGAAAGAAAAAGAGCAAAACAATGGCAAGAACAAGAATGCGTCGTAAAGTCACAGCAAATAGGTCTCTCTAAAATATTACTCACACAAAAAGTGTTCTTTGCATATGCAAGACATATAGCATTCACTTAGTGCTGATGTTAAAAAAATATCATTACCGAAGCCGAAGGCAAGCAAATATGAGGCAATAGGCTAAGGGCGCCATGCAAATAAGCATAACGCCCTATATATTCTTAATCAATACAAACTTCTTTTAAAATATTTAAATTATCAAGGGCTCTGCCTGTTCCCATAACCACCGTAGAAAGGGGGTCTTCTACCACAGTGATGGGCAAGGAAGTTTCTTCACGCAAAAGCTGGTCAAGCCCCTTTAACAAGGCACCGCCACCTGTAAGCACAATACCTCTGTCTACAATATCTGCAGCCAATTCAGGTGGTGTTTTTTCAAGAGCTTCACGCACAGCTTGCACTATGCCATCCACTTGTTCAGAAATAGACTTACGCACCTCTTCTGAGGTAATAATAATATTTTGTGGAATACCCGTTACTAAATCTCGTCCCTTAACTTCAATCTCTTGCTCTGGATCCATAGGGTAGGCTGAAGCAATCTTTACTTTTATTTCTTCGGCTGAAGATTCACCAATAAGCATACTATATTTACGTCGTACATGCGTCATGATTGATTCATCCATCTTATCACCACCTACGCGCACCGAACGAGAATATACAATGCCGGAGAGTGAAATAACAGCCACCTCTGTGGTTCCGCCACCAATATCTACCACCATATTTGATGTGGGCTCTTGAATAGGCAAATTGGCACCAATAGCTGCTGCCATAGGTTCTTCAATCAAATACACTTCACGCGCACCAGCTGATTGCGCAGATTCTTTTACTGCACGTTTTTCCACTTGCGTAATGCCTGTTGGCACACAAATCATAATACGTGGGCGAACTAAAGGACGAGAATTATGCACCTTTTCAATAAAATGACGCAACATAGCTTCTGTAACTTCAAAGTCCGCAATTACTCCGTCCTTCATAGGACGAATGGCAGTAATATTGCCAGGAGTACGGCCAAGCATATTTTTGGCCTCTTGGCCAACGGCAAGCACTACATTGTTACCGCGTTTATCTTTTTTTACTGCAACTACGGAAGGTTCGCGTAAAACAATGCCCTGCCCCTTCACATATACACATGTATTTGCTGTGCCAAGGTCAATAGCAAGATCACTGGAAAAAACACCAAGTATTGAATCTAAAAATTTCGCCATAAGCTCTTATTTGCCTCACTCTATATGCAGCACCACACTCTTTTTCTTCATAAAAAGCTCTTGATGCTAAAAAATAAAAATTCTAGTAATCTTGTTTGCCAAATTGGCCTTAAAGTCAATAAATATCACAGTCGGTTAAAAAATTTTGTCTCGCAAGAGGGACTATACGAAAAGTAAAATTCCCTGTAAAGACATTGTTTATGATACTTTGGCATACACTCGCTACCTATTTCAGACATACCCATGGCAAACGCGTGCAAAAAATTCCACTAGATGCCGGCGCTTCATGCCCAAATCGCGACGGAACCCTTTCATCCACAGGATGCCTTTTTTGCAACGCTGAAGGCGCCGGATCAGGCCTTCTTTCGCAAGGCATTGATTTACAATCACAATGGGCGCACTGGAAAAAAAAATACCAAACTACCGATGCAGCTATGGGCACAGAAAGAGACTTTTTAGCCTATTTTCAATCTTTTTCCAATACCTATGGAAGTGCAAAATATGTACAAAAACTTGTGCACAGCGTTCATTCATTACCAAACAACGTAGGGCTTTCTATAGGAACAAGGCCTGATTGCGTTGACCATGAAAAACTCGATATTTTAGCAGCATGCCCCCTACCTCAAGTATGGATTGAATATGGTTTACAAACGTGTCATGAGCAAAGCCTTATTCGCATCAACAGACGCCATAGCAAAGCAGCATCAGAAGATGCCGTATATATGGCTGCTGAAAAAGGGCTCAAAGTATGCGTACACCTTATGGCAGGCCTTCCTCATGAAGATGCAGATGATTTTCTAGAGTCTGTTGACTGGGCAATACGTATGCCCATTCAAGGCATTAAGCTACACAGCCTGTATGTGTGTCATAACAGTCCTCTTGAAAAAATCTATCATGCAAAAAAATATACGCCTTTAACGCAAGAAGCTTATGTGCACATACTTGCGCGCGCCCTACCATGTATACCCACAAACATTGTCATTCATAGACTCACAGGCGATCCAGCACCAGGCGAATGCATAGCCCCCCTTTGGACACTGCAAAAGCGGCCTATTTTCACGGCTCTTTACCACCTTATGCGTGCCAATAACCTATGGCAAGGCTGTGCTGCTGATGCACCAAGTGCACGACCTGAATGGTTTGGAAGATAGTTAGTCGATGCTGAAAAACGCATTTCCATGCGTGTTTCAGAAAGGCACGCCTACT
>CAYJOQ010000031.1:0-18315 GCA_964371825.1 uncultured Desulfovibrionaceae bacterium | reverse complement strand
ATGGCTAGCACCAGTGCTCCAAAAAACTCCGCACAATGAATTGTGCAGGAGTCTTAATACGTGAGACTGTGTTGTTTAGCTCTGACTATATAATGGATCTTTTTTTATAGACCAAAACCAACGGGTTTTTGGGGCAACTTTGTAGGAATATTGGTTTTCTATGGTGAAGCCAAGGTTGTTTAGTTCTTCTTCTGGAGCTTTTTCTAAGCTTAAGAAAATAATCCTGCCATCATCTGCAAGGTGTGGTTTGACAAGTTGTACTACTTTTTGCCAAGGCATAAAGGCTCGGCTCAAAATTATATGCGCTTTGTGGTCAGTACTCTTAAGAAAATGTACCACATCACCTTGAAATACGTGCGTGTTCTCCAATGTTATTTGAGCAAGAACAGTGTTTAAAAAAATACTACGTTTTTCGCGAATTTCCACAAGGGTATACTCACCCTTTTTCCAAAGCATACGCAAGGGAATACCGGGTAAGCCGGCTCCTGCACCTAAATCCCAAATGTGTGGGTGCTCATGTTCTGGGAGGTTTTCTAAAAATTTGGCTAAATGCACTGAGTCTATAATGAGTTTTTGTAGGCAGTTTTTCCAGTTATCTGCACCCACAAGGTTCATGACGCTATTCCAGCGCATGAGTATTTGTAAATATTGTGCAAGGGGGGGAAGTGCTTCTTGGGGGATGTGCATGTGCAATTTCTTGCAGCATTCTTGTAACGCTTCATGTGAAATGTCTATTTTTTTAGCTTTTTTGTTTTTTTTTCTTTGTTCTGCTTTTGGAAGCATATTTTTTCCCCTCTATGGTGTTAGTAATCACTGTTTTTTCTTTGCTATTAATGCATAATACCCTCATGATGCATGGCTTGCAAGTGCAGAATATATGGTATATAGGTTCAAGGTTCAACTTTATATATGGTACGTTTGCAAACGTATTTTTTATATGCTCTTTAACAGCCTGTTGCAAAACTCATGTTTTAGCACATACATATATGTTGTATGAACAATGATAGTGCTAAGCACAAGGTGAGTATGATTTTGTAAAATAAGATGTATGTGTGATAAAGTATGCGCATATGCACTGTAATGCTTATATTTGGAGAATATGTATGTCAACAATTGCCCTTATTTTTCCAGGCCAAGGCTCGCAAGAGCAAGGCATGGGCCGCGCCCTTGCTGAAACGTCTAAGGATGCCATGGATATGTGGAAAAGGGCCGAGCGCATTAGCTCCTTACCTTTACGAGAAATATATTGGGAAGGAGACGAGGCAGCTATGGCTGACACTCGTGCTCTACAGCCGGCGTTAACCGTGGTTAATGTAAGCCTTTGGCAAGCATTATCATCACGTTGCAAAGTGGCATGCACTGCAGGGCATAGCCTTGGTGAATATGCCTCTCTTGCTGCGTGCGGTGCTCTTGATTTGGATACAACCTTTGAACTTGTGACTTTACGCGGGCGCCTTATGGCCGATGCAGATCCTCATGGCTTAGGAGCTATGGCTGCAGTGCTTAAGCTTGAGCAACATGTTGTACAAGAAATTGTAGATGAAGGGCAACAAGCCACAGGTGAAACCTTGCTTATTGCAAATTATAATACCCCGGGGCAGTTGGTAGTTAGCGGAACTAAGGGTGCTGTTGAACATATTTTGCCCTTGGTGAAAGAGCGTAAGGGTAGGGCTATTGCTCTAAAGGTAAGCGGCGCTTTTCATAGCCCTCTTATGGCCGAAGCTGCAGCTGAACTTGCTCCTGCGCTTAAAAAGGCTCAATGGCATACACCGCGTTTTGCTATTTATTGCAATATGCATGGTAAGGCCGTGACAGATGCAGATGCTTTGCGTCAATGTATGGTTGAGCAAATGACATCGTCTGTGCAGTGGATAAGCACCATACAACATCAATGGCAAGACGGTGCGCGTACGTGGCTTGAAGTGGGGCCAAAGGCTGTACTTTCAAAGATGGTGGCCCCTTGCCTTACACCTTTAGATGTTGATGCGCCACAAACACATATAGTAAGTACCCCTGAACATATCGCTGCTTTTGCAGTATAAGTAGTATAATTGCGAGGATAGTATGCACGCTGTAGATACATTGCGTATAGCTTTACAAGCTATTGTGCAAGAAATGGAATTACCATGGCCTCAAAAAGCTACCATTGAGCCCCCCCGTGATGCCAAACACGGTGGGCACTTAGCCGCCAATGTGGCCATGATGTTAGCTAAAGAAGCAAAAATGCCGCCACGTGACTTGGCTGAAATCATAGCCAAAAAACTTCAAGGGCATGCCTATATTACTCATGTAAGTGTAGCTGGCCCAGGATTTATAAATGTGACCTTTAGCGCTGCTTTTTGGCAAGAAGTAGTTGGACAGGCTGAAGAGCGCGGCTCTCATTATGGCAGCAGCAACTTGGGTCAAGGTAAAAAAACACAGGTAGAATTTGTTTCTGCCAACCCTACAGGACCTTTGCATATAGGCCACGGTCGTGGTGCTGCTGTTGGTGATACCTTGGCGCGTATTTTGCGCTTTGCCGGTTATGATGTATGCACTGAATACTATATTAATGATGCAGGCCGTCAAATGCGCCTTTTGGGTTTTTCTGTGTGGTTGCGTGCTTGTGAACTGAAAGGGCATGCTGTAGAACTGCCGGAAGATTTTTATCGAGGCGAGTATATTATTGATATAGCTCGAGAATATTTAGAAAAAGAACCTACTCTTTTAGAAAATAGCGATGAAGTAGCACAGGATATGTGTTATGAATATGCCATGCAAAGCATTATGGATGGCATTAAGGAAGATCTTTCTACCTTTCGTGTAGGTCATGATGTGTGGTATTCGGAAAAGTCCTTGGTGGAGCGTGGTGCCATTGATGTTACCTTCAGCAAGCTTAAAGAAGCTAAACTTGCCTATGAACAAGAAGGAGCATTGTGGTTTGCCACTACAACTCTTGGCGATGATAAAGATCGTGTATTGCGTAAAAGTGATGGTTCTTTAACATACTTTGCTTCAGATATTGCATATCATGATGAAAAATATCAGCGTGAATTTGCCTATGTTATTGATGTTTGGGGCGCTGACCATCATGGCTATATTCCGCGTATGCGTGCAGCCATTGAAGCTATTGGGCGTAAACAAGAAGATTTTGATGTGGTACTTATTCAATTGGTGAACCTTTTAGAAAATGGTAAACCTGTGAGTATGTCTACTCGTGCTGGCACGTTTGAAACCTTGGCAGATGTAGTTAAGGAAGTAGGCGTTGATGCAGCGCGCTTTATGTTTTTATCACGTAAAAGCGATAGTCCACTTGATTTTGATCTTGAGCTTGTTAAGCAAAGAACCATGGATAACCCTGTGTATTACGTACAATACGCACATGCACGTATTTGTGCTGTGTTGCGTCGTGCAGCTGAGCGGGGCATTGCCCTTGAGGATAAAACCCCTCAGGATATCTTAACGCTTTTAGATCAAGAAGACGATATCACCCTTATGCGTTGTGTTGCGCGCTTTGAAGATGTTGTAAACTTAGCGGCAACAACTCTTGGTTCACAGCATATTAGCCATTATTTGTCAGAGTGTGCCGGTCTTTTGCACAGTTATTATGCCAAAAATCCCATTGTGCAAGAAGAAGCGGTACCATTAAGTAAGGCGCGTCTTGCCTTGTTGCGCTCAGTGCGACATGTGCTTGCCAATGGTTTAGAACTTTTAGGTGTGAGTGCTCCAGACAGCATGTAGGTGTATGATGACGCAAAATACGTCCAAACCCACTTCCAGTCAAAATACTCGTGAAGATAAAGGTCAAGCGAAGATTAAGGAACAAAAAAAATCCTTTGTCTTACATGTGAGTTTTTCTTTTGTAACTACGGCAAGCGTGGTTTTTATGGGCTGCGTTTTTTTAGCCTTTGTACTAGGTGTTATGGTGGGCAGAGGTGAAGATCCCGAAGCCCATATAGCCCCACTGGTTACCTTATTGCCTTCAGGGCAAGAATCTGAAGCAAAGGGAGTAGAAGATGCGTCTAAGTCAGATGTAGAACAAGAAGGGGAAAGCGCAGCACAAGAGAGTACTGATACGCCTGAGCAAACAGACAATGCTCAAGTCATGGCTCCAGAAGACTTAAATTATTCACGTGACTTAAAAAATAAACCCGGACAAGAATATAGAAAACCTAAGGTAGATACAAGTCCACTAGATGCAGCGCCAGCACCTGTTGTAAAAGCTCCTGTAGTAGAAAAAAATGAAGCTGCATCACAAAATGCCGCTGCACAAGCGTCTAAAGCACCTGTACAGCAAGCTGCTACAAATACGACTATTGCACAAGCCCCTAGCATAGAGGCTAAATTGTATGATTATATTTTTCAGGTAGCTACCTTTGGAACAGAAGAACCTATAGATAAACTACGTGAAAAACTTGAAGGGGAAAATTTCCGTACCCGAATGGATAAGAGCGGAAAGTTTTTTCGCGTGCTTGTTTTGATGCGTGGAACAGAGGCGCAAGCTTTGGAATTGCGTAAGCGCATGGTGGAGCTAAAACTTGGTGAACCCATGCAAATGAGCAAGAAAAGTGTGGAATGATATGCATAATGCAGGAATCATACTTGGTACATTTTGTGGCTTTGTAGGGCGACAAACAATACATATGCTGGCAACTATGGGCAGCATTATGCTTTTTTTCATAACGGCTGTACAGCGTATACCAAATACGCCACATCTCTTGCGCAAAATATGGCATCAAATGTATATTATTGGTGCTAAATCCCTATTTCTCATTGCGCTTATTGGTGTTTTTTGCGGTATGGTGCTAGGCTTACAAGGATACTATACCTTAGTGAAATTTGGCTCTACGGGTATGCTTGGAGCGGCTGTTGCGCTCACGCTTATTCGTGAACTTGGGCCGGTGCTTACAGCTATTATGCTTACGGGGCGGGCAGGTTCTGCCATGACGGCAGAAATAGGTGTTATGCGTATTTCTGACCAAATTGATGCCCTTGATGTTATGGGCATTCATTCCATAGGGTACCTTGCAACACCGCGCTTAATAGCTTCATTAATAGTGTTTCCTTTATTGACAGCCATATTCAATGTTATTGGCATTTTTGGAGGATATTTAACGGGTGTTCTTATGCTTGGCATTGATCAGGGGGCGTATTTTTATCGCATTGAAAGTGCTGTAACCATGATTGACGTAGCTGGCGGTTTTTTGAAATCCTTAGCTTTTTCTGTGCTTGTGACCATTGTGTGTTGTCATCAGGGTTTTTATACGCATACACGTCGTGATAGCATTGGTCCTGCTGCTGTGGGCAATGCTACAACCTCAGCTGTGGTGCTTGCCTGTAGTCTAATTCTTGTGGCAGACTATGTGCTCACCTCATTACTTTTGTAAGGAATGACATATGAAAAATTCCTCTACAATCCGTTTTGAAAATTGCAGTGTTGGGTATGGCAGTAAGGCAATTGTACAAAACATAAATACCACTCTCCCTCAGGGAAAAATTTCTGTGATTCTCGGGGGTTCAGGCAGTGGAAAATCTACTTTATTGCGGCATATGGTAGGCCTTTTGCGTCCTATTGAAGGTAAAATATATATAGGTGACGTAGATTTTTTTGCACAATCTCCCAAAGAGTTCCAACGATTACGCAAGCGCATGAGTATGCTCTTTCAAGATGGAGCCTTGCTTGGTGCGCTGAGTGTCATTGATAATGTGGCCTTACCCTTGCATGAGCATACAAAGCTTTCTAAAAAAGAATGCCATGCTGCAGCATTGCGTACTTTGCAGATGGTGGGCCTTGAAGATGCTGCGCATGTATATCCAAGCCAGCTTTCAGGGGGAATGCGTAAAAGAGCAAGCCTTGCACGAGCTATAATTACAGAACCTCCCTTACTTTTTTGTGATGAGCCCACATCAGGTCTTGACCCCATTACAGCTGCACAAATGGACGCACTGCTTTTGCAAATGCATACAGCATTTCCGCACATGACCATAGTGGTGGTGAGCCATGACCTTGCAAGTTTACACCATATAGCAGACCATGTATTGGTGTTGCATGAGGGCAAAGCGGTGTTTTCTGACTCTTTAGATGCTTTACAAAAAACTACGGATAGTTATTTACAAAATTTTTTGGCACGTAAAGTAGAGCCTTATGCAGTGAAAATGTTTGAAGAACAGGATGAAAATATTCGTAAGGCGCTTGAAAATTGGATGAATTTTTAGTACTGTATAGTATAGGATAAGAAGTATGAATACATCTCGTGACGTTGTCGTTGGCATTTTTGTTCTTTTAGGGCTTTTGTGTACAGCGTACTTGACGGTTAAACTTGGGCGTATGGAAAGTTTTGGATCTAAAGGTCTTGAACTAACAGCACGTTTTACATCTGTTTCTGGTTTACGTGTTGGAGCTGGCATTGAAATGGCCGGCGTACAAGTAGGGCGTGTGTCCTCCATTACTCTTGATACTAAAACGGCGCAGGCTGTGGTGGTTTTGGGTTTTAGTGTTCCCATTGAGCTGAGTGAAGATACCATAGCTTCTGTTAAAACCAGTGGCCTTATTGGAGATAAATACATTAATTTGGCACCCGGCGGCTCTGAAACCATGCTTACTTCAGGTGATACCATTGAAGAAACAGAATCAGCTGTAGATTTAGAATCTTTATTAAGTAAATATGCCTTTGGAGGTGTGTAATGCGTATTCTTCTTTCCTTGCTAGTGTGTGGCTTGTGTTTGTTGAACTTGGCTTTGCCTGCTAAGGCTGACTCAAGTCCTGCTCGTCAGGTATTAGAAGTGTCTGTATCTCGTATTTTGGATTATATTAAAAATCCTGGATATGCTGATAGCGCTACCCGTGCAGGGCTTAATGAGCAAATAAAAAAAGAAGTGTATACCACCTTTGACTTTGATGAGTTTGCCATGCGTACAGCAGGTCCGCGTTGGCGTACCTTTAGCGATGCAGAAAAAAAGGCCTTTAGTGAGGCTTTTGCATCCTTACTTTTTGCAACATATCTTAATAGTGTGTCTGGCTATAATGGTGAAACCGTTCAATATGTAGGTGAAGCTGCCAATGCCAAAAAAACACGCGTTGAAATACGCACGGTGATTACGCTTACAGGGGGTAGAAAGGTGCCTGTGGCATATCGTATGTTACCAAGTGATGGCACCTGGCGTGTGTATGATGTTCTTGTTGAAGGTATAAGTTTAGTACAAAATTATCGTAGTCAATTCAGCGCAATTTTAGCTAATGATAGCCCGCAAACGTTAACTCAGCGTATTTTAGAGCGTGCGGCTGCACTAAAGGAAGAAAATAATGAAACGAAATAATTTTCTTTATCTTGTCTTTGTGTTATGCTTTGGTATGTATATGCATATGTTAACCCCAGCTTTTGCTGCAAGCTTTAATCAGCAAGTGGTGGAAGGCGGTTATGAAAAGGGGCAAATACAGCAATCTCCGGCAGTACAGCAATTAGAAAAAGAACAAGCTCAAGGCCTGCATATGCCAAACGATGCTGCCATGCATGAGCTGGATAATACTTTGGATGATTATGGCGATATGCCTTCGCAAAGTGTTGCTGATCCATTAGAACCATGGAATCGTTTTTGGTTTGGCTTTAATGATATTTTATACCTTTATGTGCTTAATCCTGTGTATGGAGCCTATGACTATGTAACTCCTGATGCAGTGCAAGGCGGCTTGAGCAACTTTTTGGATAATCTTTTATTCCCTGTGCGATTTGTGAACTCTATTTTGCAAGGTAAATTCTTAGGTGCCGGTGTAGAATTTGGGCACTTCTTTGTAAATAGCACTGTAGGCATGGCTGGTTTTATTGATGTTGCCAAGGATAAAAAAGGGGTTGTGCCCATAGATCCTACCGGTGAAGATTTTGGACAAACCCTTGGTGTTTGGGGCATGGGCGAGGTATTTTACCTTGTGTGGCCTGTGCTTGGCCCAAGTTCATTGCGTGATACCTTGGGAACAGCTGGAGATTATGCATTAAGCCCTGGTTTTTATTTTAACTCACCCTTTGCTGTTAAGCAGGTTGATCTTGCCATGTCTTGGACAATGAGTAGCGCCAATGGATTTTTGCGCTTTAATGATCTTGGTCCTGTGCTTGATTTATATGAAGATACAAAGCAATTGGCAGTAGATCCGTATGTGGCAACGCGTGAAGCGTACACAAATTATAGGCGCAGTAGAATTCAACAATAATTTTCTACTGTTTTTGTTGGAGCTTTTATGAATAATAAAAAATATATATGTTTCTTTTTTGTACTTTTAGTAGGAGTCTTAATGCTAAATCCCCTCAGTGTGCATGCGGCAGAAAATAATACTGCAAAAGATAATGCCGTGTTTGTGGGTAATAAGGCACAGATTACCACTTTAAAAAATGGTCTTAAAGTGTATGTGCTTGCCGATACACGCTTTCCCCTTGTTTCTACGCGTCTTTATGTGCGTGCAGGCTCTGCATATGAAGAGCCTAAGGAAGCTGGCATAAGTCATGTGCTTGAGCATATGGTTTTTAAAGGCACAGAAAAAAGACCAAAAGGGGCCATTGCCACTGAAGTTGAAGCCGTTGGCGGTTATTTGAATGCTGCTACAAGTTTTGATTATACGGTATATTTAACCGACATGCCTTCAGAGCATTGGAAGCTTGGCATGGATGTAGTGAAAGATATGGCCTTTCATGCAAGTCTTGATGCCAAGGAACTTGAATCTGAAAAAGAGGTAGTACTTTCTGAATTACAAAGGGGTAATGATAATCCCGGGCAGCGTATTTTTAAAGCATTACACGGCGAAACACTAAAAAATACTCCCTATGAGCATCCTATCATTGGCTATGAAGAGACCATTAAGGCTATTACAACGCAAGATATGCGTGATTATATAGCAAAGTATTATCAACCACAAAATATGCTCTTGGTTGTGGTTGGCAATGTGGAGCCTAAGGCTGTGCTTGATGAGGCGCAAAAGTTATTTGGATCTTTACAAAATACTTCAAATTTGCATCCAGTTGAACCTTTACAAGCAGACCTTTTGCGCACACATGGTGTAGAAGTCACCAGAGGCCCATGGAATAAAGTATATATTGGTATGGCATTACCTGTACCTGGCTTTATGGATGTGCAAGGTGCTAGTCTTGATGTGCTTGCGCATGTACTTGGAGGTGACAGCACATCGTATTTATATAAAAAATATAAATACGACAAGCAGCTTGTGGACGCCATTAGCGTAGGTAATTATAGCTTTCAGCGTGTGGGTATGCTCTATTTTAATGTGCAACTTGACGCACATAACCTAGAAGCATTTTGGAAGGAATTTGTGGCAGATATAGCCTCATTAAAGGCTTCGGAATTTTCTGCCAAGGATATTGCTAGGGCACAATTGCAAATGGAAGATGGCATACATAGAGCAAAAGAAACCTTAGCCGGCCTTGCTTCTTGGAAAGGATATTTAGAACTTTTTATGGGTGGAGAGCAAGGGGAGAAAAATATTCTTAGCACTGTACATCAAGTAACACAAAAAAACTTGCAAGAAGATTTAGATACTTGGCTTGTACCAGAGCGTTTTAATGTTGTTGTGTTAGCTCCGCAGCAAGCTACCTTGCCAGACTTAACAGCTTCACTACAAGCAGCATGGCCGGTGACAGAAAAAGCTCTCACAGCCAGTACAGATTTGCAAAGTGTTACACCAAGTGTCATAGACCTTGGTGAAGGCAGAAAGGTTGTGCTTATTCCTGATGCCACCTTACCCTATACGGCAGTAGATTTTTATATGAGCGGCGGTGATAGTTTACTGTCTTCAAAAGAACAAGGGCTTGCAACGCTTACAGCTCATGTGCTTACCACAGGCACAAAATCAATGACAGCACCGCAAATTGAAGAATTTCTTGCTGAAAGAGCGGCCTCACTGAGCTCCTTTAGCGGTAGGCAAAGTTTTGGATTTTCCATGCGTCAACCTAAGCGCTTTAATGCAGATGTGTTACATTTGTTTAAAGATATATTAACAGAACCAAGTGTTGTGGCTGCAGAAGTTGACCGTGAAAAAACAAGCCAGATTAGTGCTATTCGTAGTCGCAACGATCAGCCCCTTGGCTATGCGTTTTCAAAAATGCCCCCCTTTCTTTTTGGAGAAGGCCATCCTTACAGTTTTAACTCTTTAGGCGATGTAGAACAAGTGGAGGCATTTACGCCTACCATGATAAAAGATTTTTGGAAAAAGCAAGAACGGCAGCCATGGGTACTATCTATTGCTGGTGATTTTGATAAGGATGCAATGCTTGCTTTTGCTAAATCCTTACCAAAACCTCAAGATACAAGCAAAAAAATTACGGCACCTACATGGAGTAAAACCGATACTCTTGATTTACATATGCCGGGGCGCGATCAAGCGCATTTGATGCTTGTTTTTAAAACAGTACCGCCAACCCATAAGGACGCGGTGGGCTTAGAGTTATTACAAACAGCCTTAGCTGGACAAAGCGGACTATTGTTTCGTGAATTGCGCGATAAGCAAGGGCTTGGGTATACAGTAACGGCAGTTTCTCGTTTTATGCCTGAGGCTGGGTATATGCTTTTTTATATTGGTACCGAACCGGACAAACTTGCACAAGCTGAAAAAGGCTTTGTTGATGTGATTACTCATTTGCACAAAGATCTTTTGCCCAATGCTGAAATTCAAAGGGCGAAAAATCAAATGCAGGGTGATTATTATCGAGAACGCCAAAGCCTTGGCAGTCGTTCTGCGGAAGGGGGTTTACGTACCTTGCTTGGGCAAAACCTTGATTTTAGAAAGGAACGCATAGCTGAAGCTCAAACGATTACCGCGGAAAATTTACGTGAAATTGCGCGTCAATATTTAAAATTAGATGATTTATATAAAGTATCTGTAACCCCATAATGGGAGCAATGCGCTGAAAACGGGCAACGTGCCTTTCTGAACAACACATGAAAATGTGTTGTTCAGTATCAACTATGTAGCTTTCCATGTGTCGATTAACACAATGTTTCTGTTAGAAACATTGCGAGAGTACATAAATATGTCAGAATGTACTCCTAATGACCGCTAAGCGGTATTTCTTATGGATGTACATTTTGTGCTAACTATGTAGGATTGCATATGAAAAACTGGATTAAACTTTTCGCCTTTGTGGTGGTAGTGGCTGTGTTTATTTATATTGCCCGTGTATATAATCTTGAACAGCAATTTGCAGATATGAAAACTTGGGTACAAGCCCAAGGTGCCATTGCTCCGCTTATTTTTATTGGTATATACATTATTGCAACTGTGCTCGCTGTGCCTGCTTCTGCACTTACTGTTATGTCTGCCCCCTTATTTGGCGTGCCCATGGGTATTCTTTGCACCATGATAGGGGCCACCATTGGGGCTTCTATTTGTTTTCTTATTTCTAAGTATTTTGCTAGAAGTATGGTGAAGGGTATATTAGAAAAAAATGAAAAATTTAAAAAGCTTGAGGCACTTACAGAAAAAAATGGCTACGTTATTGTGGCCATAACTCGACTTGTGCCACTTTTTCCTTTTAATTTACTTAATTATGGATTTGGGCTGACGAATATTCCCTTTAAGGTATATCTTTTATGGACAATACTTTGTATCTTGCCGGGGGTTATATTATTTGTAACGGGCGTTGGCGCTATTACTTATGCACTTGAGCATGGTGAAATTCCGTGGGCTTTGGTAGCGGTTGTGGGCATTATTTTAGGTATTATTACTGTGGTGGTGAAAAAAGCCAAGGCTACGTTAAAAGAGTAGTTGATGATGAGCAACACATTTTCATGTATTGTTCAGCTTTGACCAACAAAGTTTTTCTGTAAGAAAAATTTTGCATGCCAAAAAATGAGCCAGAACTTGCTTCTTGCAGTTGCAAAGCGGCATTTGGAGGCAAACGATTGTCAGTAAAACTGCCAAGTGGAAAGGCACGAAAATCAATCGTTTAGCGGTGCAAATACATTGCGTCTACTCTTGATTTATCGAACGAGTAAAACATACAACATAAGCGTTGTTATGCAATGGTATTACATTGCCAGCCTTGAGCATGGAGGTCTTGCTCAGTAATAGCGCCCTGTCTTGCCATACGCAATTTTCCATTAGCTAATACTTCCACAATAGTAGAGGGCAAACCTCCTGAAGGTATGGGGCCATCTATGATAATGCCTTGTACCCTTTGCAAGAGCTTTGCTGATACGTGTGTATGCATTACCGCTGGCGGTTCACCGCTTATATTGGCACTGCTACACACTAAGGCTTCGCCTACTTCTTCAGCTAAGGCCATGGCCACAGGATGTGGTGAAATACGTATTGCAACCTTGCCAGTGTTTGCTGTTATTAAAGGAGAAACACACGATTTTGCCGTGCAAATGAGAGTAAGAGGGCCAGGCCAAAAATTGTCTACTAAGGTTTTTTCATGGGCTGATAATTGCGCTATGGCTTCTACTTGTTCCATATGTGCGGCAATTAAGGGCAAGGGGCGTTGTTGGGGGCGTTGTTTTGCGCCATAAATTCCTTCAAGGGCTAGGGCGTCAGTCATTGTGCAGCCTAGAGCGAAAAACGTTTCCGTAGGGTATATAACAAGGCCACCGTCTTGTAATAACTGGACGGCATCAATAAAAGTTCGTATCTTACTTCTGACGAGCTTTTCATTATCTAAAGGATGTAACATGGCAAAAAAACCTCTGCGATTACTCCATGTAGGTGCGCTTAAAACGCCGCATTGGAAAGACGCTGCAGCCCATTATTTGCAACGTTTACAGCATTGGCGCACGGTACAACAGACTATTGTTAAAGATGGAAATTCAGCCCTTCCACCGGCGGAAAGAAACAAGTGGGAAGGGCAAAAGCTTATAGAAGCTATAAAACCACATGAGTATATAATTTGTCTTGATGAGCGCGGACAATCATTTACTTCTAAGGATTTTGCCAAATTTTTGGAAAAAAACTCAGAAAATATAACTCGTCCTCCTTGCTTTATTATTGGCGGTGCCTTTGGGCTTGACCCCATGGTGCGCGAAAAAAGTCATTATCTTTTATCACTTGGGCCCATGACCTTGCCCCATGAATTGGCAAGAGTAGTGCTGTTGGAGCAGCTCTATAGGGCTGAGGCCATAGTGCGCGGCGTTCCTTATCATCATTAACAGGCTGTTGAAAAACTGTAATCTACGCCGTTAGGCTCGTTTTTTGCCCTAGTTGAATACTGAAAGAGTCAACGCTGAACAACAGCCTCTTTGTAGGATAAACATTGCCAAAAAAGTCGCACTCCATGCTTTGTTTTTGGCAATTTTTCTAGGTTGACCCTTGCATGTTAAGTGTACAATTACAAATAGTTGTTTAGTTTTTCAGTGTTGACTATATTAGCGTATTACACTGCGTGGTTTACTGCCATCAGCCGGACTTATAATCCCATCACGTTCTAATTGCTCCACAAGGCACGCTGCACGGTTAAAGCCTATGCGAAAACGTCGTTGAATAAGAGATATGGAGGCTTTGCCTTGCTCTTCAACAAAAGCGCGTACTTCATTGTAAAGTGCGTCATCGGAGGCATTAGCTGAAGAACCGCCGGCATTTACTTCAGCAATATCAGAGCCCCATTGTGCAAAATCCACCTTGTATGCTGGGGGTAGATGCCTTTTCCAGTGTTCTACCACAGCGTGTACTTCTTCGTCAGGAACAAAGGGGCCGTGGAGGCGCATGAGGCGGCCACCGCTAGGTTTATAAAGCATATCACCCTTGCCTAATAAATGCTCAGCGCCAACCATATCAAGTATGGTGCGTGAATCGTGCTTGCTTGTTACTTGAAACGAAATGCGACAAGGAAAATTCGCCTTAATAAGCCCTGTGACTACGTCCACACTGGGGCGTTGAGTAGCTAAAATCATATGAATTCCGGCTGCACGTGCCAATTGTGCTAAACGTACGATACTTGTTTCCACTTCGCGCCCTGCCGTGAGCATAAGGTCTGCTAATTCATCAATAATGATGACAAGATAGGGTAGAGGTTCAAGATCTGCAATGGTGGGTGGTAGCTTATTTCCGTAAGAGCGCAGTTTTTCGTTATATCCTAGTATATTACGCACGCTGAGGCGAGTCATGGCTGTATAGCGTCTATCCATTTCATGTACGGCCCATTCAAGGGCAGTTTTGGCATGTTGCATTTCTGTAACAACGGGATGTACCAAATGAGGTAGATCAGCATACACGGCCATTTCAATGCGTTTTGGGTCAATGAGCAATAATTGCACTTCGTCAGGGTGTGCAGAGTAGAGAAAGCTTAAAAGTATGGAATTTAGCCCCACACTTTTTCCTGCACCAGTGGCACCTGCAACGAGCAAGTGAGGCATGAGGGATAAATCTGCTACAAAGGGATTACCGGCAATATTTTTCCCCAGAGCCATGTTGAGAGGGGCCTTTTTTTGGGTGAATTCTGGTGATTCTAAAATTTCGCGAAAATTAACAATATCCCTTTGAACATTAGGTATTTCAATGCCAACGGTGTCTGAGCCCGGTATGGGGGCCTGAATGCGTATGGCTATAGCCTTCAGTGACAATGCTAGATCATCGCTTAAATTGGCAATACGTGCCACACGTATGCCGGCAGCAGGGCGCACTTCATACATGGTTACCACTGGCCCGGGAGTTATGCGCACAAGCTCACCTTGAATACCAAAGTTGGCAAGGCATTCCACAAGAGCCTTACCACGTGCTTCCATAGCTTCACGACTGGCATGCGATGTTGTTTTTCCTTTTTGCAAAAGATCCATAGGCGGCAGAGGCACACGTTGCTTTCTTGGGGTAGCACCTGTAATGGCAGAAGGCGCATTCGTAGGTGTTGGCTTAATGGTTATTGGTACAGGTTGTTGCTGCACTTGTGTTTGTGGCTGTATCTGGTTTGTAGATTTTTGTGGTACTTCATTAGAATGTGTTTGTATGTATTCTTCTTGATGTGCCTCATGAGCTGGTACTATACGTATGGATGTATCTTCAATGGCATAGTCATCAATATATGTTGTTGGTTGCGTAGTCTTAGAAGATTGCGCAGCTTTGTTTTCTATGGGGGAAGCATAGGCTGTTTCTTGTTCTACTACTGGTGTAGGTGCGCTAGCAGGAGCCTTAGTGTTTTGCAGCGGCGCAGTGAATTCTTCTTCTACAAAGACGTGGGCATGAGTTTCAAGAGGGCTGGTATGATTTTGGGGGGCAAAAAAATCATCTTGGTCTTCATGTTTTTCGTATACACGCTTTTCGTATACATGGTCATCATATGCATGATTATCATGTGCATGGCTGTCATATGCGTGTTCTTCATACATATGTTCATCATGCGTTTGATTTTCAGATGCATCTTGTTGTTCGTAGACATGCACTGTTTGCCTGTGCTCTTGTTTTTGCGCCAAGGATGAAGGCGCAACTTCTTCTTGCTGCTGTATTATGTTTTGTACGTGTTCTTCGTGTGCAGGAGGGTCTTGTGCAAAAAGTGAAGGGGTATATGTTGGGGCTTTTTCAGTAGATGCTTGTGAGGGGGCATCGTTGTGAAAGGCTTCAGTAGGTTGTATGGGGTCAATATTTAAATGCATTTCAGGCAAAGCTTTAGTGTGCTGTTCTTTTTTGCGTATACTAAGGCTTTGCATGAGTGCCGTAAGCTTAGCAGGTAGGGCCTTTGCTATGGATGTCTCATTGTTTATGTCGTTGGTTTCAGTGATGTTTTCTTGGAATTTTTGAGAAATAATGGCAATGAGAGCCTTGCACATTTGCAACCATGAAAAACCAAAAGCCAACTGTGTGCCCACTATAAAGCAAAAAATCCAAAGAATGCTTGAACCTGCAGGATTTAAAAAGAGTGCAGCGCTTAAGTATAGGCTTTTGCCTATCATTCCACCGCCTTGTATATGTCCTAATTGCATGTTCCAAGCGGCGCCCACAAAGAGTAAGCACAAGGTAAGAATAAAATAGCCAAGCCAGCGCCACCACACAAGCTCATACATGGTAGATATGCACGCTGCGCCCACTGCACCCAAAACTAAGGGCCACACATACGCACCGATGCCAAATATATCGTTCAAAAATCCAGATATATAGGCACCAACAAGGCCAGCATTATTTTGAACAATCTCCGGCCCACTAAGTACATGGTTAATGCTTGGGTCGGCAGCATTGTGCGTGACAAGGCTTAATAATACATAAAGGCCACAAAAAAGTAAAAAAAGCCCGAATACCTCACGGGTCAGCTTGCGAGCGTCCGTAAGCATATCCTCCTTGCGCTGTAAAAAAACGCATTTTATGGTCAAAAAGGCTTGTATCTGTAAAACACGTAGTCAATAATTGTACTGCGTACTATACGCATACAAGCCTTACCTATCAGCTTGTTATATCAGGTGAAGTCAACTTTTTATTCGCGACCAAGATATTCCTTGCTGCGTGTATCAACCTTAACTTTGTCTCCCTCATTAACAAAAAGAGGTACTTGAATGGTAAGGCCCGTTTCAAGCGTAGCAGCCTTGGTGACATTACTTACAGTATCGCCCTTAGCGCCAGGTTCTGTTTGCGTAACTTCAAGTACTAACGATACAGGAATATCAATATCAAGCGGGTTACCTTTATAGAGTAACACGCGACATTCCTGACCATCCTTTAAAAAGCCAGCCTTTCCGCCTGTGGTTTCTTCGGGCATTTGTAACTGTTCATAGGTGGTAAGGTCCATGAAAATGAGTTCAGTGCCCTCACGATATAAAAATTGCATGTCACGGGTTTCAAGGTCGGGGCGATTGACTTTTTCACCTGAGCGGAAGGTATTGTCAACAATGCGTCCATTTAATATATTGCGCAATTTTGTGCGCACCATGGCGCCGCCCTTACCGGGCTTAAAATGTTGAAAGTCAACTATTTCAAAGGGGGTGTTGTCGATCTCAATTTTAAGGCCTCTTCTAAAATCTGTAGTTGAATACATACTAACTCCTTAACGTATATATACTTTATTTTTTAAGATGTTGCACAAGGGCTTGTACGCCAAGGGCATAACTTGCTATGCCAAAACCGGCTATTACACCAATAACATGTTGCCCAATAAAACTTTGCTGACGAATTTTTTCTTCTCTGGCAAGCACATTACTTATGTGTACCTCAACGCAAGGAACGCCAATCCACGCAAGGCAATCTGCCAGCGCAAGGCTTGTGTGTGTATACGCACCGGCATTGAAAACAACGCCGTCCATGTGGTCTTCGCGGGCTTTTTCAAGGCGGTCAATGAGGGCTCCTTCACTATTTGATTGAAAAAACTCCAATTGAATATCTACTTCTTGCCCCTGCATAAGGTTTTTCACTTGTTGCGGCACACACTCAAGGGTGTCTGTGCCATAAATTTCTGGTTGCCTTTTGCCAAGAGCGTTAAGATTTGGCCCATTTAGAATAAGGATATGTAATGTTTTCATGTATTATTCGCAGTTTGCATTTTTTGTTACAAAGGTATACTACTAATCTTGAAGCGCAAAATAATCACGTATCCATGTGTTTTTGTCAAGTTAAGACTCTGTTTGCGTATATATATAAGCATTTTTATCTGTATTGTCATATACAAAGGGTTCTATATGCAATCCAAATTGGTTCTTGAAACAACAGCCTACACCTTAGAGCAAATTATAGCTCTGGATGTGGCACAAATTGCGCTGGCCGGACGTTCTAATGTTGGTAAGTCTTCTCTTGTTAATGCTCTTGCCGGGCGTAAATCTTTGGCGAAAATTTCTGCTACTCCAGGAAAAACGCGCTCTTTAAATTTTTATCATGTGGAGCCTGACGGATTTTACGTAGTGGATTTACCAGGCTATGGCTATGCAAGATGTAGTAAGGAAGAGCGCAATAAGTGGGGTAAACTTATGCAACAATATCTTACTAATTGCCAAAGTTTAAAAGCTTTAGCTGTATTGCTTGATTGTCGCTTACCGCCGCAAAAACTTGATCTTCAGTTAGTGGAATTTGCCAGTAGACACTCCATTCCTATTTTACCTATTTTAACCAAGGCTGATAAGTGTAAGCAACGCGAACGTTCTGATAGGCAAAAGCAATGGGCAGGTCTGCTTGGCGGTACCATGCCTATTATCACATCTTCGGCCAATGGTATTGGATTGCAAAATGTGTGGGAAGCCTTGCGTAGTACGGCAGAAGTTGAGGTATATGCTGAAAAAAACTCTGCGCAGATAGACTGATGACGTTTTTTACGGGCATAAAATGCCGAAAATAAGGGCATGGTATACGGCTTATGTCTTGTGCGCAGGGCCTTTTGGTGCTACACTTTTTATTATTTTATGACTTTTAACATTTTTACCTTGGTAAAAATGTATAAA
>CAYJOQ010000030.1:0-18373 GCA_964371825.1 uncultured Desulfovibrionaceae bacterium | reverse complement strand
ATATTCCTAACATTTTTGCATATATTTGTTAGAGAGTAAAGCGCAGCTGATGTTGCGCTTTTTTTATGCTAAAACGACAGAAACACATAATATATGGAATATGTTGTTTGGGGCAAGCTACAAAGCGCAGAATTTTTATCTGTATAGGAGGTTTTTATGACTACATACGCTCAAGATATTATGACAAAAAATCCCATTACGGTTACTGCTCAAATGCTTATTACTGATGCTGCAAAGCTTTTACTTGAAAAGCGTTTTAACGGCTTACCTGTAGTTGATGATGAAGGCCATTTGTTAGGCATAATTTGTCAAAGTGACCTTGTTTCGCAGCAAAAGAAGCTTGCACTTCCTTCATACTTTTGGTTTTTAGATGCCTTTATTCCCTTACAATCACAAGATGCACTCGAAAAAGAGCTTAAGCGTGTTGCTGCTGCCATAGTTGGAGACCTTATGACCGAAAATCCATTTAGTATTTCTCCAACAACTACCCTTGAAGAAATTGCAGCCTTAATGGTTGATGAAAAATATTATACATTACCAGTGGTTGATAATGGTATTTTGGTAGGGGTTGTAGGTAAAGAAGATGTTTTACGTTTAATGGTTCTTTAGTGTGTACAATGTCTTGCGCCACACTTAAAGGGTACAGAGTACGAGGCTGTTATAGTATGCAAGGTGAGCGTTGTGCTCGCGGTAAAGAGCTTTTTGCCCCTATAGACCATATTGATAATTGTTTTATATTAGTGCACTCTGGGCGCATAGTGCATATTGATGCGTATAATGCTAAGGATGTTCCTGCGGCATGCACTGTGCATGACTTAGGTGATGTGTGCATTGCCCCTGCTGTTATTAATGCGCATACCCATATACAATTGTCTCATATGGCAAAAAAAACTTTATGGGGTCAAGGCTTTGTGCCTTGGTTACAAAGCCTTATTGCTCTATTGCCTGAACCTTTAGATCCAATAGCTATTGATGCGGCTGTTATGAATATGAAGGATGCCGGTACGGGCCATTTTGCTGACTATACGCATATGGGACTAGCGAAAGTAGCAAAGGCAGCAGTACATGCACAAATGAGCTGTACCTTATTTGGTGAATGGTTTGGTTTTGCAGAAGATTTTACGGCTTCATCGCAAGA
Source organism: uncultured Desulfovibrionaceae bacterium (assembly GCA_964371825.1). GTDB lineage: Bacteria > Desulfobacterota > Desulfovibrionia > Desulfovibrionales > Desulfovibrionaceae > CAYJAD01. Next base: position 17,235 of record CAYJOQ010000030.1, on the reverse strand, counting down.
TAATGAGTATGGTATGCCTGCACGTTGTGATATGTCTTCATTTCATGAAAATGATCAAGAAAATATTCATGTAGTGCCTTGTGGGCATGCTTTGTACTCTACAAAAGGAAAAACATTACAAAGTATAAAAAAATTTTGTAATGATAAGCAGCAACCTTTTTCTATGCACCTTGCTGAATCTCAAGAAGAAACTGATGCTTTGCTTTGGGGAACAGGTTCCTTGGTTGATTTGTACACTGATGTGGTAATACCAAAAAACTGGCAAGCTCCCATGATGCGCCCTGTGGCATACGCTGAGTACTTAGGGCTTTTAGATGCGCATACCTTGGCTGTTCATTGTGTGCAATGTACAAAGAATGAACTAGAGTTATTGGCACAAAAAGGTACATATATTTGTCTTTGTCCTCGATCTAATAAGTTTTTGTGTGTGGGCTTGGCAAATCATACACAAATGATACAAAGTGGCGTAGCATTGTGCCTTGGAACAGATGGCTTAAGTTCTAATGAAGATGTGAATGTGTGGAATGAGGCATTGTTCTTACTTGAGAAAGATATTTTTTCGCGTGAAGCTGTATTACGAATGTTAACAATTAATGGAGCTGAGGCCTTAAAATTAACAAATAATACTACATATTCAGGTAAATTGGAAAAAGGTACATGGGCTCACTGGTCTATTTTACCCCACGAGTGGTAAATTATTATTGTTTAGGCATTTTGTTTCTTGCATAGTCAGGGGTAAGAGTGTAAAAATAACGTACTCGTTTTCAGTGTGTGAAGTTACATAGCAATAGGTGTTATGTAAATTTAAGATATCTTTGAGCTTATTATGATAGCACAAGACATTTGGAGGAACAATGGCTCATGAAGTTTTAAATTGGCAAGACGGGGTTGCTCGTGTTGTAAATAATCGTGGTTTATACGCTAAACTTTTAGTTCGTTTTTCTGACAGCTTAGCAGATGCTCCTGAAAAGCTTGCAGCCGCAATAGCTGCAGGTGATATGAATGATGCACAAATGCAAGCACATACGATTAAAGGTACCGCTGCTAACCTTGGCGCTGAAGCTTTAGCTGAAGCTGGCCGAGTGATGGAAGTGGCATTAAAGGACGGTTCTGGTATTGAGCCTGCTCTTGAAGAACTTAAAAAATCTATCACTGTTAGTGTTGAGGTTATGCGTGCTTTTGAAGCATAATAATGCTATACGCATTAGCAGCTAAGAAAAAACCATCGTCTGTTACGACGATGGTTTTTTCTTAGGGTATATATGATTTTATTATCAAAATGGCTGCTTGGCTCCAAGTGCGCTAATTTTTAGGCATTAATCATGTCTATTGCTAATTTTTAATGCTTTTTCCATTATGGGTATAAGATGATATATGCTAGCGTAATTATTACATACCGTTAAAAATTTATATATGACTTCCTCACGCACCATATAACTATTTTCATCATGATAATCTGGGTTTAGCTCCACTTTAAAAAAGGCTAAATTATTTGGAAGTATGCTGTCTAAATTTTCTTTTAATTGGTTTATTAATTTTTCATCTTCGATATCAAGATCGTATAAAAGCTGAATTTCAGTGCATTCAAATTTCTTTTTTGATATCATATCAGCTATGGCTTTTTTTAAAATGATTTGAATTTTTCTCCTTAAACGCATTTTTTCAAGCTCATCCCATAGTAATTGTTGCTTTAATGAATCAAGCTTTTCAGGAGACATGGCTTCTATATCTGCAACGTTTATATTGCCTAGCTGTTTAATTTTTTGGTGGTCAGCTTCAATGCTATTCATACAATCTAGGTAGGTTTTGTCTGAGTCAAAAAATTCTAGCAATAAGTTTAGTAAATGTTCTGGACTATTTGAAAATGGAAGGGTGACTATTTCAAAGTCTATTTTTCTTTTTTCAACTCCATTTTTTTGCATTTCTTTAATCTGCGTGTATTTTTGAAAATCTTCATTAAGTAACGGTTTTAAGATATCAATTTTGTTGAAATTTTTTGATAATGATTCATATAATTTCCATCTTTTTTCATGTAATGCAATTGCATTTTCCTTTTTCGCTATTGCTGTGGGGATTTTTGCTAGTAAGTATGTGATATATAATGTGAAAAATCCTAATATTATAGATAGAATCACATTATATAATGCTGAAAAATCAGATAACGTTTTTATATATGTTAATGAACTTGAGTGTAGCATTAATGGCAATATAAAAATGCAAATGGTGAAAATAGTAAAAATAAAAACCAATGATATTAAAGAATATTTAAATTTCGTTGTATTAGTCATATGTATGTTCCTGTATTTGTAATTTTTTGTGTTTACATATGTAGTTGAGCCTGAAAAATGCATTATTACGCATTTTTCAGACTAATGACAAACCCCACTTTGTGGCGTTTGCGCCGCTATTGTCAGCAAAGCTGCCAAGCGGAAAGGCACGAAAATCAATCGTTTAACGGCGCAAATAAATTGCGCCTACTCTTGATTTATCGGTCGTGTTGACTTTGTCAACACTCTCAAAAATGCGTTAGCACGCATTTTCTAAAGGCATGGCTCACTTCAAATTTCCCTAAAGGGACGTTACAAACAAGTTCTGGCGTATTGTAGGTCACGCAAAATATTCTTTGCAGAAAATGGTGGTAGTCACCACGTGAAAAACACCCTTTTTGTGTGATAAAAATCACCAGAAATGCGCATTTCATGCTCTTGTTTCTGGTGATTTTTTCATTACATGTTAGCTATTAAAAATATGTATTTTAACAGGTTAATGTGTTTTTCAGATGTTGATTACGTTATGATGTAATCATACCATTATACAGTATTATATGCTTTTTCAGTATCAATACATGATCTATTTTTTACTGATACTTTGTAACACACGAACTCTATATTTGCTTGGTAAAAAAGCGGCTATGGTTTCATGTACCATCTGTGCGCCGTTTACCTTCACAAGATTTTGCAAACCGGCAGAGGCTGCATATAGTGCGGCATTTTGGTACATGGATCCTACAGACATATCTGTATACGGAGCATCTTCTGCTGCATAAATAAGGGTTAAACTGCCCTTAAGCTTATCATCCATATCTTTTTCCAAAATTTTATGAAGGGCATTATTTTCAGCATCATAAATCCAAAATGCTTTATTTACATACACATAAAGAGTCATATTTTGTTTGTTATGTGCTGTGGGCACAGTGCGCTTGCCATTATCACGGTTAATACCATAGGTAGCCCATAACAAATCTGCCATTTCTTGCTTGGTGAGTGCTGCATTTGGATACACTCGCGACACTTGTCGCTCGGCAAGAGCTTGCATAAGTGGCATACCGCCTTTTTTATCAGGAGCCGGTAATTCTATCATACGTTCATCTTGAGCTGAGGCTTCATTGATCAATGCAGGGGTGTGCATAACACTAAATAATATTCCTAGGGCGACAGCTAAAATTTTTTTACTAAACATGGATTCTCCTTGACTATTCGTCATTTGAAATTGTTATTTGACTTACAACTGGTATATGCCAGTCGCGACCAAGGGCTGAATGTGTAACCCGTAAAGCCATAGGCGCTTGCCGTCTTTTAAATTCAGCCTTACAGATTCGTTTAAATATGTTGTATTGTTCTGTTTTTGTTTCTTTGGGTATAGAAGGTGAAGGCACTTGATGGGCTGTGTGCGAACGTAACATAGTATTTGTGGGAGAAGCGTCAAGAATATGGGCTATCATAGGGTCAAGTTCAGCGTAGGGGGGCATGCTGTCACTATCAAGTTGATGCGGGCGCAGTTCTGCCGTTGGAGGTCTTGAAATAATGCCTTGAGGTAACTGCTTATTCGTAAATGTCGTATTATACCATGTGGCAATTTGATATAAGAATGTTTTGGGCACATCACCAATAACATTTAACGCGCCAATGGCATCACCATACATGGTGGAGTAACCAAGGGCAGATTCAGATTTATTCCCTGTACCAAGAACCATACTTTGTGAGCGGTTGGCTAAGGCCATGAGCACATTGCCACGAATACGGGCTTGAATATTTTCAAAGGTAACGTCATGTTCGCTTGCTTGTGCCAAGTTTTCAAAAATAGGGGCAAGGCTTTGTTCAAAGGCGTTCATTAAGGGGTCAATGGGAATGTGATGCAGTAAAATTCCAAGATTTTTAGCTAACATTTTAGCATATTCTACTGATTCTTGTGAAGTATGCGGTGAAGGCATAAAAACACCTTGCACATTTTTTTTACCAAATGCTTCGACAGCTATGGCAGCCACCATGGCAGAATCAAGCCCTCCAGAAAGCCCAATGAGTACATTGTTGCATCCACTTTTTTGCACATAGTCACGTGTGCCAAGCACAAGAGCATTCCAGCATTCTTCTTCAACGCTAGAAAAGCCCTTTGCGAGCAATTCACTGCCAACAGCTGTATCTACCACAAGTAAGTCTTCTTCAAAGGCACAAGCTCTTGCAAGGAGGGCTCCGGTGGGAGAAAAAGCAAGGCTTTGTCCGGCAAAGATAGTTCCGTCATTGCCGCCTATCATATTTGCAGAGAAAAGATGAATATGATGTCTTGCTGCCACATGAGAAAGGCGGTTTTCATACGAGGCTTGTGCATGCATGGCGTAGGGGTTTTGTGTCATATGTACAATACCATCAATGCCACGAGAAATAAGCTCAGCCAAGGGGCTGTGTCCTTGGCTTTGATTTTTGCGCCAAAATAAGCTGTCATCACAAAGCACAACACCAAGCCGCCAACCAGCAACGGTGATGAGGCCACAAGAAAGGCTACGTTCAAAATAATGTTGTTCACGGCCTTCTGAGGAAGGACTGTGAATTTTGCCGGAAACTACAGAAAATGTACCATTTTGAATAAGAACAGCAGCATTAGAAAGCAAATTGCCTGCGGCTGTATGATGAGCAACTGGCGCCCCTACAAGCACAGCCGGGCCAGTTTTTAAATTTTTGGCAAGATTTTCTAATGCAGTATGGCAACTTTTAATAAAACCATCTGAATAAAGCATATCTTGCGGAGCTACTCCACAAAGAGCTAATTCCGAAGTTATGCATAACGATGCTCCTGCGGCGGCAGCTTTTTGTGCCGAGCGTAAAATCTTTTGTGTATTGCCTACAATGTCTCCAGAAATCATATTATTTTGTAAAATAGCGATTTTCACAGCTGCCTACCTTTTATCCTGTTTTAATGTGCTACATACCCTTCATACATATTTTATGTATGCGTAAGGTACTTTTGGGGAATATATTAAGACTCCTGCATAATTCATTTGCTGAAGCTTTTAGAGTACTAGAGCTAAACAATGCAACGACAAACCAAGAGTACGCATAGCATTGTTATATTGTTACATTTTTGTGTTTTATTGATTTGATGCGCCATTTTTTATTATGTAATATTTGTATACGTTTAACGACGTCACAGCCACAAAGTACGTATAGAGAATCCTTATGTTTTTATTAATATATCAAATGTATACAGTAAAAAAGTTATATATATCCATATAAGGGACCACCCTTAGCTCCAAGAGCTTCTACTCGCTGCGTAATTGCTGGGCTTTCTTCCAAGGGGGGAGCTTGGAAGGCTTTTAACCTTGCATCTATAATAAGAGGAGCTTCGCAAAGCCAATGTTTACTATGTGTGTGTGCACGAACACCATAGATGTCTGTTGCTGGGTCAGAGCGAGTAAAGGTTATCCATAAAAAGTTATTCCAATTGGCTGCAGTGAAAGAAGAATCATCAACTACTACCACAAGAGGAAATGTTTCCTTGCCTTGCAATTCTTGTAAAGCTAAAGCTAAGTGCTCTATAGTTGGGTCTTGTGTACCTCTTTGCTTTTCTGTGCGGGTATCCTTAGGGCCTTGTATTAGAAGTATTCCTGGTGCAAATAGGCGCACTTGCGTAAAATTTTCCGGAAGTGGTATGTGTGACGGTAATTCCGTTGCAAGGTGACGGCAAGGTTTGCCGGCAGCTACCCAAATAAGTTTTGATCCTTCATGTAAGGCTGAGCCAGAATAGTCTAAGGTGTCTATGGTGCTCTTGGTGATAAAGTGTATATCCCTTGTGAAGTCTGTTCGCTCTAGCATATGGGAAAAATATTGGGGAATATTATGTGTTGATAGCGTTGTATTATCTTCTTTTGCGGCCATAAAACAATATTTAGCAAGGGCTGTTTGGGTATTTCCAAGTACTGTGCAGGCACATGTTAACAATTCTGCTGGGCGTCGTTTTTCAGCATAGGGTATGTAGCGCTCACTGCCTATACTCAGTAGTAAGGGGTGAACACCTGCAGCATCAACGGCATGCACTTCATGTACACCTGCAAATACTTGCGGAATTAAGTCGCTTGTAAGGTCATGAATAAATTCACCAAAAAGAGTATCTTCTTGGGGAGGCCTGCCTACAGAAGTAAAAGGCCAAATGGCATTTTTGCGATGAAATACCGATGCTACTTTTAATACAGGAAATGGATGTTGCAAGCTGTAGTATCCAAGGTGATCACCAAAGGGGCCTTCAGTTTTGCAATGAGGTAAAATATGACCACTAATACAAAAATCGGCATGAGCATATGCTGCTGTCGTAAGGCCATCGCCAACGTGCTTAGCATCGATCATAGGTATGCGCACACCCCCAAGGGCCCCTGCAAAAAACAGCTCTGATAAGCCTTGTGGAAGGGGCATAACCGCTGCCAGAGTCATGGCTGGTGGGCCCCCCACAAATATACGCACGGGCAAGGGAATACCTTTTTCTAACGCTGCCATATGATGTTCGCCAATGCCTCGATGAATTTGGTAATGTAAACCCACTTCTTCATTGGTTTTATAGTCATTGCCGCTAAGTTGTACGCGATACATTCCAAGATTAGATGCCATAAGGCCCGGTTTATGCGGATGTTCAGTGTATACTTGAGGAAGAGTGATAAAGGGGCCGCCATCCATGGGCCATGATACAAGCTTAGGAAGATCGTCAATATGGCCAGTACACTCAAGCACAGGTCCATGTTTTACTTTTTTAGGTATGGCATGCCAAAGAGTTTTGGGAAGTGGTAGGACTTTCCAAGGTTGTTTTAGTGCATGCGAGGGATCTGCCTTAATTTTAAACAAAAATTCTAAGGCTGATAAGGTATGCCTAAAAATATAGTGTATACGCTCTCGTGTTGCAAAAAGATTGGCAAGCATGGGAAAGTTGCCACCGCCAATGACATTGGTAAAAAGCAATGCTGGTGCCTTATGTAAAAATGCACGTCGTTGAATAGCTGCAAGCTCTTCATGGGCATTAACAGGTGTGTGAATACGTACAAGTCTTTTGGTTTTTTCTAAATCGTTAACGCATTCAGCTAATGAAGTATACATAACTTTTTACCTGTGTAGAATAAGGTTTTTTATGATTCATCTAGGGATGCAAGATAGCGTTTTTGTAGCAAATATTCTTTGAAATCTTGAAGAATTTTGTGATGATCAAAAGCCATTTTGGGTAGGGCATTAAGAGGAAAAAAAGCTGCACTTGCCGCATCATCACCAGCGCATAAGCTGCGCGTATCTACAGCTTCACCCACATAGACAACGCTTATGGTATGAAAGCGTGGGTCGCGATCAGGTTTTGAATATACGCCTAAAAGACCTTTAAGGGTTATGTCTAAACCGGTTTCTTCGCGCATTTCACGCACAGCTGCATCTTCAACTTTTTCACCATAATCTACAAAACCACCGGGCAAAGCATAGCCATGAGGCGGGTTAACACGTTCTATGAGCACGACAGCGTTGGTTTGCGCATCATAGATTATGACGTCTGTAGTTGGTGCAGGATTTCGATATGTTTGCATATATGCTCCGGTAAATCATGATGTATGATGCAGAAAATTTTTTTGCCTGTAGTATGGTTACGTTTTTGAAAACCTTTATGGTAACCTTTATCAAAAAATTATAGCCTTGTACTATACAGAAGGCAAGGTTTAGCTAGCAGCCAATGGTGAAAAAAATATAGGTAAGAGTGAGATATATTCTGCTGTGTAAAAAAAAGCATTTTAATTGTTGAAAATAGGGTATATTAACATACTATTAAAGTGCTTCTTTAAGTTTTTCAAGCAAAAAATCTGCATCATTCATTGAAGTTGCAAAGGAACAAACAAAACGAATTGTTTGTGTTTTGTCATGCGGTGACCAAATTTCAAAGGCATGGCTTTGGGCCAATTTTTTTACTGTTTGTGTAGGTAAAATTGGAAATATTTGATTAGTGTACGTAGGAGTAAGTAAGGGTACTTGCAACGATTCAAGCTCAGTATGTATGTATTTAGCAACTTCATTACCCTTTCTTGCAAGGGTATAGAAAAGATCATTTTCAAAAAGGGTTTTAAATTGAGAGCTTATAAGCCATCCCTTAGCCAGCATGGCCCCCCTTTGTTTACAAAGATAGCGAAAGTCACCTTGTATTATCGGGTTGAGTAATACTAGCGCTTCACCAAAAAGAGCTCCGTTTTTGGTGCCACCAATATAAAATGCATCAGCAAGTTTTGCCAAGTCAGCAAGTTCCATATCTGCCATACTTGCTGTTAGGGCCGCACCAAGTCGAGCTCCATCTATAAAAAGGTATAGCCCAAGTTCTTTGCAAACATGCGCAATGGCAGTAAGTTCTGCCTTACTGTATACGCTGCCAAGTTCAGTGGATTGAGAAAGATATACAAGCTTTGCTTGTACCATATGTTCATTATTATGCTCATAATATAGCGTTTTAATTTGCTCTGGGTACAATTTTCCGTCACAGCTTGGTGCAGTAAGAACCTTATGTCCTGTGGCTTCTATGGCTCCTGTTTCATGAATATTAATATGCCCACTATGCGCTGCAATAACAGCTTGGTGTGGGCGCAAAAAAGCCGCAATAGTTACAAGGTTAGTAAGCGTGCCGCCGGCAATAAAATGAATATGCGCTGCATTGCACTGACATTTTTTACGTAAGAGCTCTTCTGCTTGTGCTGAGATACTATCAAGACCATACCCCGTAAAATGCTCATGGTTAATGGCTTGTAATGTATGTAAAATATCAGGATGGCAGGTTTGATTATAGTCATTTTTAAACTTTTGAACAATGTCGTGCATAGGTATTCCGTAAATATGGTATGATAAAGTTTATTTTGTTTATATGTGTGTATTTATTACATTATTTGCCAAAGGCACATGCAGGATAATGACAGTTGTTACACGAAGCACAAAAACCACCATGACCAAGAGCTGCAAGATCTTTTTGACATACATCAATGCCAGCAAGGATGCGGGGCATAATAATTTCAAAAATACTGGCTTTGTGGTACATAACACAACCCGGTAAGCCTAAAATATGAGTGTTGCCAAGTTTTGCCAATAAAAACATGGCACCGGGAAATATGGGGGTACCATAGCTGATAATATGGGCGCCAGTTTTTGCTATAGCAGCAGGCGTTTTATCGTCTGGATCAACAGACATGCCACCCGTAACCATAACAATATCTGCTCCTTTTTCTATATACTCTTCAATGGCATTTTTGGTCATTTGCACATCATCACTGGTAAAGCTTTGCCCTAAAATGGTACCCTCATAATGAGTAATTTTTTTTGTAAGTACCGGGCCAAAGCTGTCTTTAATACGCCCATGATAAATTTCACTGCCGGTAGTTACTATACCTACACAAGGTTTACGTAGAGGTAATACTTCAATGATAGGTTCTGGCAAAAGCTCTTCAAGAGTACGTATTTTGTGCTCCTCAATTAAAAGCGGAATAATTCGAGTACCGCCAATGGCTTGGTCTATTTTTACTTCTTGCATAGAATGTATAGTTGCTACGGCTATTTCTGGTAAGCAGTTAATTTCTAAAAGCTTTTCTGTGTTAATGCGTAAAAGCCCTTGGGTGTTGGCTAAAAAATTAATACGGCCTTCGGAAATGTCTGAAAAATGCAAACCTGATCCACAAAGAGCAGTAGCTATGCGTAAGGCTGCGTCATTTTCATGTAGTATAGCAGGGTTAGGTTCGTAGACATAAATATGTTCCTTACCAACACGTAATAATACTGGCACATCATCTGCTGTGATAATGTGTCCTTTACGAAAAATAGGGCCTTTGTTTTGTCCTGGTACTATTTCTGTAATGTCATGACACAATATACAATTAACGGCTTCGGTAACAGGGATAGAACGTAGAGCTTCTTTTATTTTTTGCATATTCTTACTTTATAGAGCTAAAAAATTGATATAATGTACAATGTATTCGTTATGATGTATACGTGTACACCTTTCACAATGAACGAGGTAAAATGTACAGAGAAGTGATTTCTTTGTCAAAAAAATACTCGGAATAGTTGTGTATACAATATGAAGCATATATAAAAAAACGGCAAAAATCATTGAGATTTGCCGTTTGGAAAATTATATAGAAATGGTATTAACGTTTTTTTGCAGCGCTAAGTTTTTCTTTTTTAAGTATTTGTGAAACTTTAGCTGCAGAGTTTGGGCTTTTAAAGCCAGCTTCTAAAAGTTCTTTAGCATCATTATCCCGTGCAATGCGGCTTTTACCACCCAAGATTACTCCTAAGAGTTGTACATTGCCTCGTTTGGCTGTAAAAATAAGATTATGTCCCGAAGCTATTGTCCAGCCTGTTTTAAGACCATTAAGACCTTTTACTTTGCCCAATAACTTATTGGTGCTTCTATGTAATGTTTTGTTATGCTTAAATGTTTTCATGTTATGAAAACGCATGGCACTTGGGTGATCATTCATATAGCTGCGAGCCATTTTAAGCATATCATAGGCAGTTGTATATTGATCTTTAGCAGGAAGTCCATGAGGTGTTTTAAATTGCGTATTACGAAGACCAAGAGCTTTAGCTTTTTTATTCATAAGCTTTACAAAGTTAGCACTGGATTTGGATATGCACTGAGCAAGGGCCAATGAGGCATTGTTGCCGGAAGAAACGGCCATGCCTATAAGGAGTTTTTCTACAGTAATTTTTTCATTTTTTCTAAGAACCATGCGAGAGCCACCGGTACTTGCCGCAGCAGCGCTGACCTTGGTTGTGGTTTTTAAAGAAAGTTTTTTTGCCTTTATCATATCCATGGCTATATACATACTCAAAACCTTGGTAAGTGATGCAGGTGGAATAAGTTTAGTATGATTTTGCTTATATAAAATTCGCCCGGTAGACATATTCATGAGTATTACAGCGCGTGAGGTAATTTCTGCTATCGCTTGTGGAGTTAATGCTAAACCGTGGAATAAACTTAAACTAAATAGGCAAAGAAAAATTTTCAAAAATATTTTCACAAAATACTCCAGTGTATTTTTAGAATTAGTATAGAATCAACAGCGTGAACTTTAACGTGCATATAAATAAAAAGCAATACAATTTATGTTGTTATGAAAAAGATACGAAATGGTATATTAAAATGATGTAATGCTGACTTGCATAAAATGATATGTAAATATTTATAATGATAGAGTAATTATATATGCATAGCTGCTTGTTATGAATTCATCGTATGTGGAAAAAATAATTTTTTTATTGATAATGTCATTGCCTTTAAAAAACGCGTTTTCCCGCATTTTTTAAAGTTTTTTTCTCGTTGATTATTTAGTCGATGCTGAACAACGCATTTCCATGCGTGTTTCAGAAAGGCACGTCCGCTCCAAATACCCCTTTAGGGCCGCCAGAAGCAAGTTCTGGCTTATTTTTAGTGCCGACTGCGTGTGAAATGAAACGGCGTATATATTGCTATATACGCCGTACTATTTTTAGCTATGCATTGTTTTATACATCAAAAAGCATTTCTAAATCTTCTCTTGTAAGAGAATGCAAGGTGTCTTGTCCTGGAATAATAGCTTCAGCTACATGACGTTTAGCATCTTGCAATTTGAGTATTTTTTCTTCAACGGTATTTTGGCAAATGAGTTTATATGAAAATACCTGTCGTGTTTGCCCAATACGGTGTGTACGGTCTGTAGCTTGACTTTCAACAGCAGGGTTCCACCATGGGTCATAATGGATTACATAGTCTGCAGATGTAAGGTTAAGCCCCGTTCCACCGGCTTTTAAAGAAATAAGAAATATGGGAATGTTAGGGTCATTATTAAACAAATCTACTTGTTCAAAACGATTTTTGCTTGCCCCGTCAAGATAACAGAAAGGAATTTCTGATGCTTGCAGCCATTGGCGTATAATGTGTAACATTTGTACAAATTGTGAGAACACAAGCACTTTATGCCCGCCTTCAACAATATCTGTAACCATATTTTTAAAGGCATCAAATTTACCAGAAGGAAGGTTATTTGAAAAACCTGGCATATCAATTTTTAGCAGGCGTGGGTGACAGCAGATTTGACGCAACTTAAGAAGGGCATCAAGAATCGACATCTGACTTTTTCCAATGCCTTTTTCATCCACCGATGCCAATACTTGCAATTTAAGCTTATGTGCAAGGGCGCTATATAATTCTGCTTGTGCTTCTTCAAGTGCGCAACAGGTAACGCTTTCAACCTTTGGCGGTAAATCTTTTGCCACTTCAGATTTGGTACGGCGTAAAATAAATGGACGCACGCGAGTGCGTAGATAGTCCAATGTTTCTACATCACCATCCTTAATGGGCTTTACTATGCCGCGTTGGAAGGCATGTTGTGAACCCAAAAAGCCTGGCATAAGAAATTCAAAAAGTGACCAAAGTTCAAAGAGGTTATTTTCAATGGGTGTACCAGAAAGGCAAAGTCGCATACGTGCATTAATATGACGCACAGAGCGTGTAGTTATAGTATTGGGGTTTTTAATATTTTGCGCTTCATCAAGAATGATAGTATTAAATTCAAATTTTTCAAACTCTTCTAGGTCACGGCGCAATAGGGCATACGTAGTTATTACAAGATCAGAAGAGGTTATTTGCTTAAACATATTTTCACGACGAGTACCGTAGATTATAAGTCGTCGTAAATTTGGCACAAATTTTTCTGCTTCTCTATCCCAGTTAGGTAAAACAGAGGTCGGCACAATAATAAGGTTTGGACCTTCATACTTGTGCTCTATCATATGTTGTATAAAGGCCAGTGTTTGAACGGTTTTTCCAAGGCCCATTTCGTCGGCCAAAATACCGCCAAAACCATATTCTGATAAGAAATTTAAATAGGAGATACCTTGTTCTTGATAGGCTCTTAGCTCTGCTTGCAAACCCACAGGTGCTTTAATAGGTCGCACTTCTTCAAAATTACGAATTTTTTCGCGTAAAGAGTTCCAGAAAGAATCTGTTTGCACAGAAGGAAAATCTTCTAGTAAGCTATCAAGGACAGGTGCCTCAAATTGTTTAAACTTTTGTTGAGGTGGCTTGCTTGGGTCAAGACCTAGCGCATGGAGTTTGTGCGCAAGTTTTTCTAGCCACGACTCAGGTAGACTTGAGTATGAACCGTCTTTTAATTGCACATAACGCTTGCCCTTAATCCATGCTTTCCAAATTTTTTCAAGAGGAACAGACTGCCCTTCGTATTCAACATTAATGTCAAGATTAAACCATTTATCGTCTTCATCACTTTTTACAGAGGCTGTAATCACAGATTGCGATGTGCGCACCTTATATCTTGAAAGGGCTTTTTCTCCATACACTCTGTAAACTTCGAGCAATTTAGGATATGAATCAAGCAAGAAGGCAATGGCTTCTTCTGGTTCTAAAAACCATAACTTATTACTTCTTTGTTGAAAACCCATACTCGAAAGTAACTCTAATAGTTCAGCTTCTTCAGCTTGATGCCTGCGTACAAGATAGGTTGCGCCAGAGTAAGCATAACTACCAGTTTGAAAATCAGGGTTCGGGCCACCAATTAAAAATTCACCATGGATGGTTTCATAAATATTTTCCACCTCAAGGGTAAGCAAGCTACCTTCTTCATCAAGAAAGAGCTTTGGATTATAGGTGGCTGGCTGGAATATAGGAGCCATGAGCCGTAAAAAGTTTTGTGGTTCAAAAAGGTTATTTGAAGGAAGGCGTGTCCAAACTCTGTCAAGAAATTCAGAAATTTCCTCTTGGGGCACAACAGGGCGAGCATAGAGCAAATCATGAACCAAAGCAAGGTTCAAGCCTGTTTGTACAGGATAGAAATTTTTATTATAACAGGCCCATATAGGCATTTGCCCATGGAATGTTATATCATCTTCATTTTGCTGCATAAGAGATATGGGCGGTCTTCCTTCATGAACTAAAAGAACCGAAAAGCTTAAACCGTCGTCTGATATTTCTGGTTTAAGTTTTAAAACAAAGTGTGTATTTTCAATATAGCTATTTTTATCTGTATCTTGCCAATATAAATAATATTCATTACGTACAGCCCAGAAAAACCACGAAACAAGACCCTCAGGAATTTCTACTTTATGGCCGTAATAATCTTGGTGTTGCCCAATTTGACGCCCAACTTCCATAAGCTGAGGGGAAAGTTCACACCATTCAGGATTACGCAATACTTGCTCAAGAGTAATTTCTTGATGTACGCTAGAAATTCCTGATTTATTTTGTCTTCCTCGAAAAAATGCCACTAATAGGCGACCAGGCTCAGGATAAAAACGAAAAATTAAATAGTGTTTTCCTGATTCTGGTTCCATTTCAGTGGAAAAGAAAGAGCGAAAGCTTTGTTTCCAATCTGCACGAACTACTGAAGATTCCTCAATTTCACTTGTTTCACGTAAATCATTTAAGATTTGTAGTGAAATTGCAGCCACATGTCGACAGACGGATGTGAAGGAATCTGAACAAGTGCAATTTTGTTTTAAAATATAGTCGTCTATATTAATGTGTAGTTCAGGTGTATAAATTTGAAAGTCATCACCTTGAATGGTGCTTGATATATCCCAAAGCACGTCATTTTGGGTTATGTTGATTTTTTGTACACCGCCCTCAGACAATATATATTGTCCACTGTCACGGATATATTCAGGAATAGTGTCTTGGACAAAGGTTTGCACTAGGGTGCGTATGGCATTTTTTTCAGCTCGAGTCATGCTGAAGAACTCCAGGTTCGCTTTTTTGCGCGAACTAATAGGTCTAATAATTTACCAAAAAGACCGGAAAGTGGCCAATAAGGCCATACCCTTGAAGCTGTCGCAATAAGAAATAAACTCTAGACAGGGTCATAAACAATAACAACAAAATCAAATGAAAATAAACCGATAGAAATTCAATCTCAGTAAAAAATCCTTTGCGAAGAAAGAGTTTGTGGAGTAGTAAGTTTCAAAGCAACTGCACATCTTAATCGTGAAAAGAATGCTACGTAAACTTTTGCGAGTTTTCGCAATTTAAACTATACCAAAAAGGTGAGAATTACATGCTAAAGAACAATTATACCTTTCTCTCCAAGAAGGCAAGTATTTTTTGTATGTTAATAACATTTGCCATGTTTCTATACTCATTATATATGCCAAGTACCATAAGGGCGCAAGAAAAAAATGTTCATCAGAGCAAAATAATAGAAAAAGTGCTCACAAAAGAACCTGGTGGGCAAATTGTTTTTGGTACCATTGGCGAAGCATCTAATCTTATCCCGTATCTTGCTACAGATACAGGATCTCACGAAGTATCAAATTTATTATTCGTTGCCCCTTTACGCTACAATAAAGATTTGCAAGTAGAACCTTTTGCTGCCAAGTCGTATACCATGGCTGAAGATGGTAAAAGTATTTCCTTTGTTCTTCGAGAAGGCATTTTATGGGAAGATGGTACAGAGCTTACTGCAGATGATGTGGAGTTTACATTTAAAATAATTACTGACCCTAAAACCGCCTCTCCCTATGCAGGTGATTTTTTGGCTGTAAAAGAGTTTGTAAAAACAGGTAAGTATACTTTTGAGGTATATTATGAAAAATATTATACTGGGGCACTTTCTTCATGGATGAGTGCTATTTTACCAAAACATATTTTACAAGGCCAAAATTTACGTGAAACAGATTTTGCGCGAAAGCCCATAGGCGCCGGTCCTTACACATTAGAGTCATGGGTTTCAGGCTCTACCATAACGCTCAAGGCTTCTGCAACATACTTTGAAGGTAAACCCTATATTGATAAAGTTGTTTTTCGTGTTATTCCTGATATTTCAACTATGTTTTTAGAAACGCGGGCCGGAAGTCTTGATATGATGGGCCTAACTCCATTGCAATACTTACGGCAAACAAATGGAAATCCATGGGATACAGAATTTAAAAAATATAAATATCTTTCCAATTCTTATGTGTTTATGGGGTATAATATGTTGCATCCTTTTTTTAAAGATGTACGTGTACGACGGGCTATTTCGCATGCCATCGACAGAGAAGGAATAGTTAAAGGCGTGCTCATGGGAGAAGGTGTTGCTGCCTTTGGTCCGTATAAGCCTGGTTCATGGGCATACCACCCTCATTTGCGCCCCTTTGCTTTTGATGTGCAAAAAGCTAAGGATTTACTGGCTGAAGCTGGATTTAAAGATACTAATAATGACGGAATTTTAGAAAAAGACGGCAAGGATTTTATATTTACCATTTTAACCAACCAAGGCAATGAACAACGTATTTTGACCGCTACGGTTATTCAAAGTCAACTTAAAGCTATTGGTATACAAGTTGAAATTCGTACCGTAGAATGGGCAGCATTTATTAAAGAATTTATTGATAAAGGCCGTTTTGACGCTGTTATTTTGGCTTGGACCATGGGCAATGACCCTGATATTTTTGAAGTTTGGCATTCTTCAAAAGCTATCTCTGGCGGGCTGAATTTTACACGGTTTATACATCCAAAGGTAGATGCGCTTTTAGAAGGGGCAAGATCTACACCAAGCATGCAAAAGCGCACGAAACTCTATCATGAATTGCAAGAGCTTTTTGCTCAAGAGCAACCCTATGCTTTTTTATTTGTTCCATATAGTTTGCCCATAGTGCAAAAACGCTTTCAAGGTATTGAACCTGCACTTGCTGGAATTATGTATAATTTTGAAAAATGGTGGGTGCCAAAAAATTTACAAAGATTCAATATGCAACCTTAATGAGCTTAAAAAAACGCAAAAGTATTTATAAATAAAACTTTGGATCATGACGCGCTTTTAGTGATCTCAAAGAGTTTTTTAGAGTGTACGTGTCTTTAAAAAAAATGGTGAAAAGGCGGTTTTTAGGTGTACCTAGTCAGCACTGAAAAACTAAATAACTATTTGTAATTGTACACTTAACATGCAAGGGTCAACCTAGAAAAATTGCCGAAAACAAAGCATGTAATGCGACTTTT
>CAYJOQ010000029.1:0-18791 GCA_964371825.1 uncultured Desulfovibrionaceae bacterium | reverse complement strand
AGTAGACGCTTAAAACAAATAAACTTTTAAACTAGTTGTTTTTACAGCTAAAATATAATTAAAAATCACCAAAAACAAGGGCATGTAATGCGCATTTCTGGTGATTTTTATTATATAAAGAGGCCCTGAAGGGGTATTTTGAATGGGACGTACCTTTCTGAACAAAATAAAAAGCTCTGCACAATTGTTCTTAGATACAAGTCAATGATTAGAATTTGGAAATTTGCTTAAACACCACAGCCAAGTATGCAGAGCGAAGGGCACGAAAATCAACCACTTAACGGAGAAGCAAAGCTCCACCTATTCTTGATTTTCGGTCGCGCTGACTAACATCAACGCTCCATGAACCTTTACATAATGAATTAAGACTCCTGCACAAGTAAATTTTCAAACTTAAGGAAATTTATTGCAAAAGCACAAAAATAAAATTGGAAAATAATTATGCAGGACTCTCGAATTATGTAGAGGTTTCAAATAAGAAAATTTTTTAGCAAGAACTAGCCAAAGGCTACCCCCCGCCACACACATGCAAGGCCCCCGCAGGCAATAACAGCAAGTAAGATGCGCTTAAACAGTAGAGCCGGAATGCGCCTTGCTACTGGTAAGGAGCAAATAATGCCAAAGGCCGCTGCCGGAATACCCATGGCAGCAAAGATGAGTACGTCCTTGGTGTATAGGCCTGCACTGGCTTGAAAACCGCACGCCACCATATAGGCGAAGAGCGAAAAAATATTCATGGTGCCTACAGTTTGTAGTTGCGACCAACCAAGGTGTATAGCATAAACCCCCACAGGAGGATTGCCGAAGGAGATAGATGTGTTCAGCACCCCAGAACTAAAACCGGCAAACAGTGCTTTGCCCCACGTTTCAGGGCGTTCTTGGGTTAAGGCTTGTGTTTTGCGTAAGGTTTGCCATGCTACAAAAAGTAACATAACAACGCCTGTAAAAACTTGAATGTGTTGTGTTTTGACGTAAATAAGGAGCATTACTCCTGCTAACGAACCCACTATGGCCCCTAAAAGAAGCTTGGTGAGTGAGTGGTAGCGGCAACCTGCCCTAAAATTATAGGCCATATGTGCAGAAATCATGGTTACTATAATACACGAAACCGGTGTAAGCATGGCAGGGGCCATAAATGTGGTCATGATAGGCACGGCAACCATGGCAGCACCCATACCTCCAACACCGTTAACAAATCCACCTAAAAACCATGCCAACATAAAAAGATAATCTGTATATTCCATATGCTCTTCTACAAGGGGCTATTACTCTTATGAGTATGCTCTATTACTTAATGTTATTCGTTTTTTCCGTGTAGTTTACGGAAAATTGTACTACGATTAATTTGAAAAATTTCAGCGACTTTTTGAACAGAACCATGAATTTCAATGGCTCGTTGCAAGAAATCTTTTTCAATATCTGCCATTATTTCCTTTAAAGGGCGTTGCGTCATAAAAATATCATCGGTATACGATGTGTCACTAGTGTGGCTTCCATGAATATGCGAGGGCAAATCCCTTGGCGATAAAAGATTTGCTGTGCGTGTGACAACTAAACTGTGCACAAGATTTTGTAATTCACGCACATTGCCAGGCCACGGATAGCGAATTAACTTATCCATGGTAATATCCATAAAAGCCATATTCTTTTTATATTTCGTGGTAAATTCATGCAAAAAATGCTCGGCTAAGGGGGCGATATCATCGCTGCGCTCTCGTAAAGGCGGAATATACACCGTAGCCACATTAAGCCTATAGTATAAATCTCGACGAAACGTTCCTGCCTCAACACTTTCAGCTAAATTTCTGTTGGTGGCAGCAATAATACGCACATCTACTTTTTTGGGTGATGTTGAACCTACACGCAAGATTTCGCCATCTTGCAACACACGCAAAAGGCGCGTTTGCATAGTTAAGGGTAACTCGCCAAGCTCATCCAAAAAAACTGTGCTTCCATCAGCCATTTCAAAATACCCTGCCTTACCCTTTGGTGAAGCACCGGTAAAGGCTCCAGGCATATAGCCAAACATTTCTGATTCTGTCAATGTTTCCGAAATACCGCCGCAGTCTACCTTAAGCATAAGTTTATCATGGCGTAAGCTGCGCTCATGTGTAAAACGCGCAAAAACATCCTTGCCAACACCAGTTTCACCAAGAATTAAAATGGTGGCATCGGTTTTTGCTAGTCGTGTGAGTAAGTTGATAACCTGCTCCATGGCAGAGCTTTTATAAATGGGGGTTCCCACATCTTCTTTATGTGCAATGTAGGCTAGTTGATCATGTATTTGGTCGATGAGTTGAGTTTGCTCAGTCATTTGTTCGTGCAATTGAGTTATCATGGTAATGTCGCGAACAAATGTAACTACTAAACATAGTTGACTGTTTTCGTCAAACACAGGAAATCCAGACAAAATAACCTTCTTACCATTGCGCAATTGTTGTGCCATGGTAGCAGGTTTGCCAGTGCGCACTATTTCAGGATTAAGTACGTTATTAAAAACCCCTTCCTCTTGTAATGTACGAACATTCTTCCCTCTCACTTCATCCATTTTAATGCCAGTGAGATGCTCGTACATACGATTGACCTTTAACGTAACACCAATGGCATCGGTAATGAAAATACCGTCTACAAGGGCGTCTAAAATTCTTCCAAAATGCTTAAGAAGAATATCATTATTGCGTGCGGTCATAGCTTCCCCAAAAAAAATATACCGCGAAACTATTAGCAAAATATATGCATAATAGCTTCGCGGTATACATGTATTTGTGTATTATTTTGGAACTTGTACCCTTTCTTCTCCAAGCACATCTTTAACAGCTTTTATAAGCGGATACATGGCTTCTGGTGGCAAGGTCACATTTCCCATGGGGGAAACGCGATCAAGGAAAAGGTATTTTTGTGTACCAAGGCGGTGATATGGTAGCATTTCATATCTAACATGACTAAAGGGTTTAAGGAAGTTAGCAATTGCTTGCACATCTTCAATGCTATCATTAAATCCTGGTATAATTGGTGTACGAGCCAAGATGGGAATGTTTGGAAATTCTGTTGCAAGCTTAGTAAAGTTTTCATGAATTCTGGCATTGCCAGCGCCAGTATGTTCTTGATGTTTTTTACTATCTATATGTTTTATGTCAAAAAGCACAGAAGTTAAATGTGGTGCTGCCATTTCAAAATGCGCCCAAGGAGCTACGCCGCATGTTTCAATAGCTGTTTTTAAGCGCCGTCTGCGAGCTTCGCGCAAAAGAGCTGCTGCAAATTCCCCTTGCATCATAGGCTCCCCGCCCGAAAGGGTTAAGCCACCACCTGAACGCGCATAAAATGCTGCATCTTGTTCGACAACGTTAAGAACATCATCAACGGTACGGCTTTGCCCATAGACAATAAGCCCCTGAGCAGGGCACGATGTAGAGCAGGGCATATCACAGTCAGTGCAAAGACTGCGGTCAATAGAAATTTTGCCGTCATCACGGCGTGAGATGGCTCCTCGAATACAGCTTTTGACACAGTATTGACATTTATCAAGTGTTAAACAGCGGTTTTCATTAAATGCAAGCTCAGGTTGCATGGCTTGAGATTCAGGATTACTACACCAACGACACGAAAGTGGGCAGCCCTTTAAAAAAACAATGGTACGGATGCCTGGTCCGTCATGAACCGAATATTTTTGAATATTAAAAACAATGCCTTTTTTCTTTTTATCTTCAAAGCTGCTCATACTGTTTTTGTCCACCTTTAATACATTTGCATAAAGGGGTTCGATATCAATAAAGACACCGAACCCCCCCAATATTATTTGTTTATTTTGTAACCAAGCTACATGGCTGCATGCTCAGTACGAGCGATGAGGTCATTTTGTAAGTCTGGTGACAAGTCGCAGAAATATGCGCTGTAACCTGCAATACGTACAATGAGGTTGCGATATTTTTGCGGATCTTTTTGCGCGGCAATAAGGGTGTCGCGGTTAATAACGTTAAACTGCACGTGCCAAAGTTTTAAGTCGCAGAAGGTGCGGATAAAGGATACTAACTTTTCGGTACCGTCTTCACCCTCAACACTCTTTGGCGTAAACTTAATGTTCAACATGCGCGCTGCACGGTCACGGCGTCCCATGTTCTTGGTGTTGTAGTTAGAAAGTAAGATGGCTGTTGGGCCACTAACGTCAGCACCGTGTGAAGCAGAAGAACCATCAGACAAGGAGAACCATGCTGTACGGCCGTTAGGTGTAGCAGAAACTACCTTACCAAAGGGCACGTGAGATGTAAATGGTACATAACGTACGTCATTGTTCATGCCAAGTTCTTTGCTGTATTTACCGCCAAACTCAACGGTAATGCGGTCAAGCTCACGACCAATGTCGTCAGCATAAGCATTGTTATTACCGTAGCAAGGTGCAGATTGTAACAAGGCCTTTACGTCATCAAAGCCTTCAAAGTTAGCTTCAAGAGCAGTGATAACTTGATCCATGGTCAATTTTTTATCGTCAAATACAACCTTTTTAATGGCGGCTAATGAGTCAATAACTGTACCAAAGCCCATGAATTCAAAGTAACCAAAGTTTACGCCTTCTGGAACGTGTGGTTGGTGTAAGTCAATGCAATGCTTCATGCAAAGGTCATGCATGGCAGAACCCATAGGTTGAGCAAAGTGCTTAGCACGCAAGTTGTTGATGATATATTGTTGTGTGAAAGCAGTCTTTAAGAACAACATGTGTTGTTGGATATAAGCATCAAAGAATTGCTCCCAAGAGGTGAAAGAACGTGCATCGCCAGTTTCAACACCTAATTGTACATCACCATATTTCTTCATTTTGCCATTGTAAAGTGCCATTTCAACAGCTGCGGCAAAGTTTACATAGGCACCACCAGAGGTGTAGGTGTCACGGTTTGGCATACGGCACTCGGTGCAACCAGAAACAGCATAGTCAAGTGCTTCTTCAAATGTGCAACCCTTAGAAACATACAAAGGAATAACTTCTTCGTCGTTAATAAGTTTAGGGAAGCCAGAACCATCTTTAATGGTTTCAGCAACGTCCCACAAGTATGCTTCAGGAGCACGAGAGTGAATACGAGCAGCCAAGTCAGGATAGTGCAAGGGGAACTCGCGCTTAGACTTTAAAATAAGGTGAGTTAAGTCGTTGGTGGCGTCACGGCCATCAGGAGTTTGACCGCCAACAGTTACAGCTTCCCAGTGAGCATAGCCTTCGTTAAAAGCACCGCCAGTGGGGGAGATGTACATGTCGATAAATTCTGCCATGCCTACCCACATGCATTCCATAAGCTCAATGGCACGCTCTTCGGTAAGGATGCCAGCTTCCATGTCTGCTTGGTAGTAGGAGAAGAAGTATTGGTCCATACGACCGTTAGATACGGTAGTACCAGTTTTTTGCTCAATACGTGAGAACATTTGCGTAAACCATTGGCTTTGTACTGCTTCGTAGAAGTTACGAGCAGGGTTGCCAGGTACGTGCTCAGCATTTTCAGCCATGGCCAAAAGTTCTGCTTTACGGGCAGGATCTTTTTCTTGAGCAGCCATTTCACGAGCAAGCACAGCGTGGCGCTTAGCCCAAAGTACAATAGCGTCACATACGATAACTACAGACTCAAGGAAAGGTTTCTTCTCAACATTATCAACTGGGCTGTTAGGATCAAGAGCAGCTATTTTGTCAAGAGCTTCTTGTTTGATGCCGTTAAATCCACGCTTTAAAATCTTTTCATAATCGTGCACCCATTGAATGGAAGAACGGAAAGAAGAAGTTTCGTTAACGATGAAGCGAGAGATTAAGCCTTCTGGATCATCATAGGTAAGTTTATGAATTTCTGGTGGCAAAGCAGCATTTAATGCTTCGTGATAGGTTTTGCCTTTCCAGAAAGGAGCAATTTCATTAATAACACGTTGCGCATCTTCAGGGGTAATTGTTGCAGGAGATGTTTCACGAGTAGGTAAGTCACGTACGGCAATATCAAGGAAGTCGCCGTCTAGCTCAGGATATAAAATACCATAACGACCGTCGCAACCAGCACGGCCTAACAATAACTGGTGATCTTGTACGTACACAGTCATGTTTTGTGCTATGTGCATTAATGCTTTAGCCCAACGTAAAGAAAGGTGTTGACCTTCTGTTTCTTTCATTGACTCGGTAAAGTACAACGCACGCTCAATATCAATGCGAGGTTTTTGATTCTCAAAACGCTCAAGCATGGTAAATACACGCTCGTGAGTTTTGCGGTAACGGTCTTCTTTACCAGCAATGCTGTCTTGTAGACGTTGTTCTTGGGGGGATACGCAATTACAAGTGTACGCGCTCATAAAAATCTCCTAAACTTGGGTTATACAGTTTGGGACTGAAACAGTCCCTGTTTTAGTTAAATATAAACGTTATACCTTTAAACAGTGCCAAAAAATAGATTTTGACTAATTGCAAACTTTTCTCTTGCATTCCTCGTGCCACAGTGCGCAAAAGTGAGGAATACCCAGTAAAAAACTGGAATCTACAAAGTTACAAAGTGTCTTTGTTGCTCCAAAAAACGCAAATAGTGCAAAATTGCATCTATTAGGACTCAATTTTAGTAAGCAAGGTATTAAATGTTGCAAACTTGCACTACCTATGAGGCTTTTGCGGCATTTTTATAGTGCGTTTTTGCAACGTTTTCATAAAAAAAGTAATAACAACGCAGCTTGTGCGTTACTGAACAAGCTATTAGTGGTTTGAGTGTGGTTTTGCATCGATGTTGCAATTTTGCAACGAAAAATGATTGCCTCATAATGTTGCTTTTAAACAATAAAAAAAAGAGCAATAATATTAAGCAAGGAAAAGTGTCTTGACTAAAGACAAACTTGGTATATATTGTGCAGTAGGATATTAAATATTGAGAAAATATTCTCATGGTAGCTGTTTTTCCTGTAATGGGAAATGTTTTTTTTAATCTTTAGAGGAGTAAGACTATGAATTTTCGTTTGCTTGGAAAAGTTATTTTAATGGCAGGTATTGCCTTTAGCGCAACCTTCACAGACGCTATGGCAGAAAGACCTGTTAAACTACGCATTGGCCACCCCATGGCTCCAGGTAATAATGTAACCGTTGGATATGAAAAATTTAAAGAGCTCGTGGAAGCCAAAAGTGATCGAAAACTTCGTGTAAATATTTTTGGAAATACACAACTTGGCAGTGACCGTGTAACCACTGAAGCTGCTCAAGCTGGTACATTAGACATGTCTTCAAGTTCTACTCCAAACCTTGCAAGTTTCACTAAGGCCTATATGGTTTTTGACCTACCGTATATTACTTCAAGTGCTAACCAAGAAAAATTATACAAGGCCCTTGATGAAGGTGAACTTGGCAAATATCTTAGGAAAGTAGCCAATGATATTGGTCTTGAAACTATCATGTTTGCTGAATATGGTTATCGTAACTTTGTATCCACTAAAACACCTTTAAGCGGTGCTGATTCCCTTGCTGGCATGAAAATTCGTACCACAGATTCACCTGTTGAAGTTGCCGTAGCCACAGCTCTTGGAATGAATCCTGCACCTGTGGCATGGGGTGAAACATACACCGCATTGCAACAAGGCACTGTAGATGGTGAAGGCAATACTTTCTCCTTGTTAAACGACGCTAAACACTCTGAAGTTTTAAAGCATGCCATGAATTCTGAACATAACTACAGCATGCACGTATTACTTATGAATAAAGGTAAGTGGGATGCGTTAAAGCCTGAGCAACAAAAAATTATTCGTGAAGCTGCTGCTGAAGCAACTGCATGGCAACGTAAAGAAAGTGTTGTGCTTGAAAAGAAAGCATGGGATGCTTTTAAAGAGCGTGGTATTACAATTACCATGTTAAGCGATGAAGAAAAGGCTAAGTTAAAAGAAAAAACCAAGCCTGTATTTGACGAATTTGCAAAGCAAGTTCCTGCTGAACTTATTAAGCTTGTGCAAGAGACACAAAAATAATTATTGCTATGCGCGCCTCCCTCCATGCTGCAGTGTGGAGGGAGATTGCTAAAAAATATTAGATGTTTAATTGTATTATAACCACGTTTTGTTAGAGGAGTTTCTATGTCTGATACCCTTTCAGCGCATATGCATGAAGGAAAAAAGGGCCCCTTGGCGTGGCTTGATGAAAATTTTGAAAAAATATTCCTTGTAGTAGGGTTGTTATCAATCATTTTCTTTATCAGCTTCCAAACGTTTTATCGCTATGTTGTTACATATTTTTCTGGCTCAGCCGGTGCAGCCGTTTGGACAGAAGAATTATCAAGGTTCATTTTTATTTGGATTTCTTATTTAGCACTTCCCATAGCCATTAAAACTCGTTCTTCTATACGGGTTGACATTATATATGATAAATTAAGTCCTCGGTGGCAACAAGCTTCGTGGATTGTTGTTGATGTCTCCTTTCTTATTCTTACCCTTGTAATTATGAATGCCGGCCTTACCCACATTGGTAATTTGCTTAGGCATCCTCAATATACAACGGCTATGAATATTCCGTATCTTATCCCTTATGCAATTTTGCCCATAGGCTTTGGTTTAAAAACCATACGCCTTTTGCAAATGCTCTATAAACAAGTAAAAATTTGTGGCCCCTTAGACTCATTACTCGGTGTAGCCTTTGTGGCTGTAGCGGCAGCTCCTGTACTCATTGCCGAATATATTGATCCCATTCCTGTGTTATTTGGCTATTTTATCCTTGCTTGTGCTGTGGGCGTGCCCATTGCTATATCACTTGGACTAGCAACATTAGCAACTATTTTATGTGCTGATACTGTACCCACGTTATATATGGCGCAAACAGCGTTTAACTCCATTGATTCCTTCCCTATTATGGCCATTCCCTTCTTCATTGCAGCAGGTGTGTTCATGGGGGCCGGGGGGCTTTCTGAGCGTTTGCTTGCTATGGCAGATGAAATGCTTGGTGGTTTACATGGCGGCATGGCATTAGCTACAGTAGCAACTTGTATGTTTTTTGGTGCTATTTCTGGTTCAGGTCCAGCTACTGTTGCAGCCATTGGAGCATTGACTATTCCGGCCATGGTAGATCGTGGCTATGATAAGGTATTTGCTGCGGCCTTGGTGGCAGCTGCCGGCGCCATTGGTGTAATGATTCCGCCCTCTAATCCCTTTGTTGTATATGGTGTATCAGCACAAGTCTCCATCGGTGATTTATTTATCGGCGGTGTAGTACCTGGTATACTTACAGGTCTTGTGCTTATGGGCTATGCGTATTTTTATTCTCGTGCACGCAATTGGCGTGGCGAAGAGCGCAAACGTACTGTAGGCACCATCGGCAAAGCTGTTTGGAATGCAAAATGGGCATTGATGGTACCAGTTATTGTGCTTGGTGGTATCTATGGCGGCCTTATGACTCCAACAGAAGCTGCTGCAGTTGCTGCACTATACGGCCTTGTTGTTGGTATGTTTGTTTATAAAGAAATTAACTTTAGAAAACTCTTAGATTGTTGTATAGAAGCGTGTTCAACGTCATCTGTTATTATTGTGCTTATGGCCATGGCTACCATGTTTGGGTATATTATGACCTTAGAAGATGTGCCAGGAACCATTGCACGAACCATGCTTGACATTACACAAAATAAATATTTGATTCTCTTGCTTATCAATATATTGTTGATTATTGTAGGCACGTTCATGGAAGCATTGGCTGCCATTGTTATTCTTACTCCTATTTTGTTACCTGTGGTTACTGGTGTTGGCGTTTCTCCGCTGCACTTTGGTATTGTCATGGTAGTAAACCTTGCCATTGGCTTTGTAACGCCACCGGTTGGAGTAAACCTTTTTGTGGCATCTGGTGTGGCACAAGCAAAGCTTTCGCATCTTTCTCGTTCGGTCATGCCGATGATAGGATTGATGCTTCTTGTCTTGTTGTTAGTAACCTACATTCCGGAAATATCGCTTTTCCTTGTAGGTAAGTAATACGGCTAAAACTTGGAGGGCTTATGGTATTGTATACCTTGAAGCCCTCCATATATTTTACACACAATAAAGAAGGATACTATGAAAATCATTGACTTTCGTTTCCGCCCAAATACGCCGGAAATCATTAATGGCATAAAAAATAGTGCCATGTTTAAGGCAGCTTGTGAAGCTATTGGTTTTGATAAACGCGTACCACAGCCTTTACCAGAAATTGTTGAAGCTGTGCGTCGTCGTGGAGTTGAACTTGCTGTTATTACCGGACGCGATTGCGAAGTTACGTACAATACACCTTCCAATAATAATAGTATTTTGGAATTTGTTCGTGCGTATCCTGATTTGTTCATAGGTTTTTGGGGTATTGACCCACATAAGGGCATGAAGAGTGTGTATGAAGTTGTACGTTGCGTAGAAGAGCTTGGTATGCGTGGTGTTGCCACTGACCCGTATTTAGCTCACATTCCACCCAATGATGCACGGTATTACCCTATCTATGCCAAGTGCGTTGAGCTTGATATTCCGGTATTTATTACAACAGCTCCACCGCCACAAGTGCCTCGTGCGGTGGCTGACTATATTGACCCACGTCAAGTAGATATTGTGGCACGTGATTTCCCTGAGTTGACAATTATTATGAGTCATGGCGGCTATCCCTTTGTTAACGAAGCCGTATTTACGTGTATGCGTAATGCTAATGTATATATGGATCTTTCAGAGTATGAGCTTGCTCCTATGGCTGAAGTGTATGTCCAAGGCTTAAATTCCTTTATTGGTGATAAGGTTGTATTTGCAAGTGCGCATCCTTTTGTAGAGCAAGAAGAAGCTATTGCCATTTACAATAAGATGAATTTGAAGGATGATGTACGCCGTAAGGTAATGTATGAAACGGCAGCCAAGATTTTAAAATTAGATGGAGCAGCTAAGAACACTGCGCCTATGGCACCTCAACGTTCATTGCCTATTGGTGTTCCCATGCCCTTCATGCCTTTTATCCCTCAAAGCCGCTAAGCTTTGTTGCGCACATAATGGATGGATATGAATAAAGAGGCATTTATTAACGCCGTATTGCAAGCGGGTATTGTTGGTGAAGGTGGCGCAGGATTTCCTGCTCATGTGAAGTATGCCGCTCAAGCTGATACCGTTATTGCTAACGGCTGTGAATGTGAACCCCTATTGCATAGTGATCATCACGTCATGGCGCATCATGCCACAAGCATGTTTCGCGCCTTGCGTGCACTAGCTGATGCTGTTGGGGCAGGCCGCGCCGTGCTAGGCATAAAGAAAAAGCATACAGATATAATACCGGCGCTTACGAAAGAAGCTGCAACCTTTGGTATTGAAGTTTTTCTTTTAGATGATTTTTATCCTGCTGGTGACGAACAAATTCTTGTGCGTGAAGTTACAGGGCGTAGTGTGCCCCCCCTTGGTATACCTTTACATGTGGGCGTGGTTGTTGCTAACGTAGCAACCCTTGTGCACGTTGATGAAGCTATGCAGGGTAAAGCCATCACCATGAAGACCATCACAGTCACAGGGGCTGTACGAAGCCCTTCGGTGTTAACCGCACCCATAGGTACATCTCTTAAAGATTGCCTTGCTGCTTGCGGTGGCTCACTAGTGGCACAGCCAGCCTATATTATAGGCGGCCCCATGATGGGTAGAGTGGTTGATAGTGAAGAAGCTTTTGCTAAAGAGGTGCTTACTAAAACCAGTGGCGGACTTATTTTGCAAGCCAAGGGTAGCCCTTTGCATAAAAATGCAACGCAAAATGAACGCTTTATGCGTCAGCGTGCCGCAAGTGCTTGTATTCAATGTCGTATGTGTTCTGATCTTTGTCCAAGAAATCTTATTGGGCACCCATTTGAAACGCATAAGGTTATGCAAGCTTTTGCTGCAGGAATGGAATTGCATAGCGAACAAGCAACACAAGCTATGATGTGCTGTGAATGTGGCGTTTGTGAACAATTTGCATGCCCCATGGGCATGAGCCCTCGCCGCATTAACCAAGTGGTCAAGGGGCATTTGCGCGGTGCTCAAAAGAATTATGAAGGTAGCCGTGATGTACGAGAATTTGCCACTAAATGGCGTAATTATCGTAAGGTTCCGTCTAAACGTCTTGCAGCACGCCTTGGAATTTTGGAGTATTTATATACGCCCACACCCTATTTGGGAACTTTAACGCCGCACGAAGTACGTATTCCTGTGCGTCAACACATAGGCGCACCTTCAGTGCCCTGTGTTCAGGTGGGAAGCAAGGTGCAAGCAGGTACGCTTATAGCAGATATTCCTGAAAAAGCCCTTGGTGCAAAAATTCATGCCAGCATTAACGGCACAGTTAAAGAAGTCCATGCTGATTTTATCAGAATAGTGGCGGAGTAAATTATGAATGAATTAATACAAGGCGGCTCTGTGGGCATGCTTGAATTTACAAGCATTGCCGCAGGTATGGAAGCCGCTGATATTATGACAAAAACAGCTGATGTGACCCCCATATTCTTTAAAACCGTCTGTCCTGGCAAGTTCATTGCTGCCGTAACGGGCAATGTTGCAGCTGTAGAAGCTTCTGTGCAAGCAGGGCGTGAGGTAGCGCCTGAAACTATTGCTGATGGTTTTGTTATCCCCAATATTCATGACGATGTCATTGCAGCCATGTCAGGCTGTATACAATTGGTGGAAAGGGGCGCACTTGGAATTGTAGAAACATTTTCTGTAGCAGCTTCTGTAAAAGCAGCTGATGCTGCAGCAAAAGCTTCAAATGTTCAAATTTTAGATGTGCGTACTGCGTTAGGTCTTGGTGGTAAAGCCTTTGTGCTTATCGGTGGCGATGTGGCTGCTGTGCAGTCTGCTGTTGATGCCGGTGCCTATACTGCCGGTCAAGAAGGTTTGCTTGTACGCACAGTGGTTATACCGCGCCCAAGTGACGCGTTTTTTGAACAGATTATTTAATTGTGGGAACTAAGGAGAATACTATGTCATTAGCCCAGGGTTTTGTAGAAGTATCAAGCTATGTTGCTGCCATTGAGGCTGCCGATGCTATGGCAAAGGGTGCTGATGTGGTCATAAAGCGTGTGCATAAAGTAGATGGCCCCATTGTTACTATCATCTGCGAAGGTGATGTTGCTGCGTGCAAATCTGCTGTAGATGTTGCTTGTGCTCTTTGCAGCGCAAAGGGTACCTTGCTTGCGCACAGTGTTATACCTCGTCCGGAAGGCGGCGGTCAGCTTTTATATTCATGCCTTGATAATATTAATGCTAAAAAAGCTGCCAAAAAAGCTGCTAAAGCTGCTGCACGTGCAGCACGAATGGGTAAAGCGCCAGCACCTAAGGCTGCAGCAACTAAGGCAAACCCAAAATCTACCAACGTTTAGACGTATAAATACTACGACCATTAACAACAAAGCGTCAACGCAGAGTAGAAAATGAAAGAACTGATTAC
Organism: uncultured Desulfovibrionaceae bacterium; assembly: GCA_964371825.1. Lineage (GTDB taxonomy): Bacteria > Desulfobacterota > Desulfovibrionia > Desulfovibrionales > Desulfovibrionaceae > CAYJAD01. The sequence continues at coordinate 5,422 of CAYJOQ010000029.1, read as the reverse complement.
TGCAAATACCATTAGCGATGCCAGAAAGGCGGGCGTTAAACATATTTATGTTACGTCTGGCGCTTTGATTACGCCGCAAGCAAGGGATGATGCCAAGCAATATGGTATTGCCTTGCTCATGCAAGAACAACCTGCTCCAAATGTGGCACCAACATATACAACGCAAGCCCCGGTTATGGTGAATACTATTCCAGCACAAAACCATTTTCCGGCATATGCTACAACACAACAACACAGAGTAGTTATGAATAGCCCTAATTCTCCTTCTCACATGGATCCTATCATGCAACAACTTGTGGATCAGGTGCTTAAAGCCGTTTCTCCGGCACAAAACCCTGCTCCTGCTCCTTCATGGAGCGTAAATACATGCCCTGCACAAGGGCAAGCAATTAACCCTGCTGCCATCACAGCTCAAGTGGTGCAACAAGTAAATACCTTATTGGCTGCCCGTGGCGGCATTGCGGCCTTTCCTGGTCTTGATGCAACCATTGCTGCTATTGTAGCAGAGTTTACACAGCAATGCTCAGGGTTTACGCAAGCGCCAGCTGTGAGTATGCCTTCTGCCATGCCTGCCTCTATGCCAAGTTCGTCTATTCCAAGTTCTTCTATGGCATCGTGCGCACAAGGTACTATGGCTGGTGTTGATGTTGTGCCATTTTCTGCACAACAACCGGCAGGGCGTGTGCAAGGTGAAGTGACTATTGAAGAAGCATTACTTCCTGGACAAAATGGACCAGGTGTAACTCGCTTTACATTTACAGATACCTCCTTGGTTTGGACATTTACCCATCAAGAGGTCTTGGTAGTTACTCACGGAAGTATTGAAGTTCAAGGTGCTGGCAGCACATGCATGCTCACCCAAGGCAGTGCCATTCGTGTGGCTAGCGGCACATCGGTGACCTTAGTGGCCCATGGTGCGGCTTCTTGTGTGTGTACCACTTGGCCCAAATAATATTGTTTTACGTTCATTAGGAGATTAAAATGAATTTTCTTACTGAAGAAGATATACGCGCCCGTCAGGTGCAAGCAGGAGGAACCCTTGTGCTTCAAGGTGGCGAGCGCCTTACTCCTTCCGCCACAGAATTTGCTTTGCAACAGCGTATAACAGTGCAGCAGGGTGCAGGTGGCAATGAAGAAGCCACATCTTGCCCAAGTCTTGGAGAATGCTCCATTAATGCAGAAATGACCTTGCTTGACGCTGGTGTTGAAGTGCCTAAGAGTCACCCTTCAATTATGATGCGTGGTAAGTTAGATACTTTGTTGGCACAAGTTGTTCTGACACAAACCCAGTTTGACCCTAAGGACAGAAAACCTGCCTTTTTGAAAGAATGCTTAGCAGATATTCAAGAGTGGGTGCTTTTAACCTTGCAAGGTGAAGTTACAGGTCAGCGTGTGTGTGCCAAGGGTATGGGCGGCATGGATATTCCTACTTTATACCTTATTTCTCGTGAACCCAAAAAGTATTTAGGCATTGATCACTTGGCTGCGCAAGCATCCATGGGTGGAAATGTTGCATTGCTGAATTGGTTACGTGCCTTGGTGCGTGAAACAGAGCTAGTAGCAGTAAATTGCTCTAAAAATATGGATGTGTTATGCTCTCTTAACCGCCTTAGCAGTGCTCTTTATGTGCTTATGCTTTTAACTGTTGCTTCTGAACAAGGCATAGACCTTGCTACAGTGAGGAAAGCCTAACCATGGTACTTGCACCTAATGCCACCGCCTCCCATGATGGGAAGCGTAAACCTTTTTCTTTGCTAGGTCGTTGCATAGAGCTGTGTGCCGCAAAGCCTGCCAATATTGTTTTTCCTGATGGGGAAGATGCACGGGCTGTGGGTGCTGCGATACGATTAGAGGCAGAAGGACTAGGTGATGCGTTATTGTTGGGCAATCCTTTTGTTATTCGCTCGATCTTAAAGGAAGAGCTTGTGAAAATGGGGCATGTGGGTAAATTGTTTAATATTCGTGTGTTAGACCCAGCCTCTCCGCATCACTTAGAGCGTAATACTGTGGAATTTATGCAACTGATGCAGTCACAGAATAAAACTATCAGTCCCGAAGATGCTCGTGCTTTTATGAGCACAGGCCCTGGTGCTGGAGCTATGATGGTTCGTCGCGGCGAAGTAGAAGCTGGTATTGGCGGTAATATCTCTTCAACTTCCGACATGATTAAAGCTGGCTTGCGGGTTATTGGAGTTAAGCCTGGCGGTAAAACAATTTCTAGTTTCTTTTTCATGATAGCTCCTATGGATAGTTATGATCATAGACAACTTTTGATTTTTGCCGATTGTGGCGTTATTCCAGAACCTAACGCAGATCAACTTGTGGATGTTGCCGTTGATGCAGCAGACCACTACCAGTTAATGACTGGTGAACAAGCTAAGGTTGCTTTACTGTCTTTTTCAAGTCACGGCAGTGCTAAGCATCCTCGTGCTACATTTATTCGGGAAATTGTAGAGCGTGTACGTGCAATGCGTCCTGAAATGATTGTGGATGGCGAATTGCAATTTGACGCTGCCATGGTAGAAGAAGTTGCAAAACAAAAACTCAAAAACAGCCCCTTGCAAGGTCAAGCCAATGTGTTGGTCTTTCCTTCTTTAGAGGCTGGCAATATAGGGTATAAAATCGCCCAGCGCCTTGGAGGATATACGGCCATTGGTCCCTTGCTTCAAGGTTTAAATGGGTGCTGGCATGATCTTTCGCGCGGATGTAGTGCAGAAGATATATATCAAGTATCACTCATCGGAGCTGCGTTAAATCGCGCTCAGATGAACGTGTAATAAACGTCGCAAGACAAAAAGGAGAAAACAATGGATGCTCTTGGAATGATCGAAACTAAAGGCCTCGTAGGACTTATTGAAGCTGCTGACGCTATGGTAAAAGCTGCTCGTGTAACCCTTATTTCTTATGAACAAATCGGTGGCGGCCTTGTAACTGCCATGGTACGTGGCGACGTAGCTGCTTGTAAAGCTGCTGTAGACGCCGGTGCTACTGCTGCTCAACGTGTGGGCGGCGAAGTTATTGCCGTGCATGTTATTCCTCGTCCTCATGCAGATCTTGAAGCCGTTTTTCCGCTTCAAAGTAAGTAATCTGGAAAAAACCAAAGCACCCTAGGCGATGCTGACTGCACGAAAACTTCATCGGCGTCGCCTTGGATTGTATTCAGATAAGCTTTTGTTCACCAATATGTGAGCTTAAAGCGGAGGTAATAATGGAGATTGGCAAAATTGCCGGACAAGTGGTTTCAACGGTTAGGGCCAAAGAGATGCCCCATAATGCTCTGTTGCTTGTAGATATTCTTACTAAAGAAGGTGCAAGCACAGGGAAAACGGAAGTGGCCATAGATGTCATTGGCGCTGGTGAAGGCGAACTTGTGGTGCTTGTACGTGGAAGTTCGGCCAGAAATGTTTGTGGCCAAAATTCTCCTGTGGACCTGGCTGTGGTTGGCATTGTTGACCAGCTCACAAGTCGTGGAAAAACGCTATTTTCTAAAGATCGGTAAGGATATACTATGCAAGCACAACAAGACATGGTAGAACGCATTGTTTCCGAAGTTATGCGCCGTATGGCCTCTCCTGCTACTTGCGCTCAAGGTGGCGTACAGGCAGGAGCCGGAGATCAAGGCGACTATGGTATTTTTGAAACCTTAGATGCTGCAGTAAGTGCAGCACAACAATCATTTGCGCAGATTCGCACCTATGCTGTACGTGATAAAGTTATTTGCGCCATGCGTAAAGCCGGCGTACAAGAGGCACGTATGTTGGCAGAAATGGCTGTTTCTGAAACAGGCATGGGCCGCATAGATGATAAAATAACTAAGAATGTACTTGAAGCAGAGCGCACCCCTGGAACAGAAGTGCTTGTGCCAACAGCTATCACTGGTGATGCTGGCATGAGCCTTATTGAAAATGCACCTTGGGGAGTTATTGCTTCGGTTACTCCTTCCACAAACCCTGCAGCAACCGTAATTAATAATGGTATAAGCATGATAGCTGCGGGCAATTCCATTGTTTTTTCTCCGCATCCTGCGGCAAAGCGCGTGACGCAAAAGGCCATTCAAGTTTTGAATAAAGCCATTTTTGAAGCTACGGGCATCCAAAATCTTATGGTATGTGTGCGTGAGCCTTCCATTGAAGTTGCTCAAAAGCTTTTTGCATATCCAGGTATTAATCTTTTGGTAGTAACAGGCGGCGAAGCCGTTGTTGAAGCTGCAAGAAAACATACTACCATGCGTCTTATGGCAGCAGGTGCGGGCAACCCACCTGTAGTTGTAGATGAAACTGCAGATCTTGCAAGAGCAGCACGCAGCATTTATGATGGCGCTTCTTTTGATAATAATATCATTTGCGCTGATGAAAAAGAAATCATCGTAGTCAATTCTGTAGCTGATGCTTTTAAAGAAGAGCTAAAGCGTGTAGGTGCTTTTGAAATCACCTTAGAACAAGCTGATAAAATAGCACGTTTTGCTTTGAAAAATTATCCTGGTCCCAATACTGTAGCTAACCCCAAATGGGTAGGCCGTGATGCAGCTAAAATTGCTGCTGAAGCCGGTATTTCTGTACCAGATAGTTGCCGCTTGCTTGTGGTAGACGCAGGTTTTGATAGCGACTATGTATGGGGTAAAGTAGAGCAAATGATGCCAGTTGTGCCTATCATCCGTGTAAATAATGTGGATGAAGCCATTGCTGTAGCACTTAAGCTCGAACGTGGTCTTTGCCATACTGCCGGTATGCATTCACGCAATATTGACAATATGCATAAGATGGCTGTAGCTATGGACACCAGTCTTTTTGTAAAGAATGGTCCACATATCGCAGCTCTTGGTGCCGGTGGTGAAGGATGGACATCTATGACCATTTCTACTCCTACAGGTGAGGGTGTTACCAGCGCGCGTACCTTTGTGCGTTTACGTCGTTGCACCTTAGTTGATAGTTTCCGTATCGTATAAAGTTTATAGATACTCATGCTTGCTCAAGAGCGCATATGTTCTTGAGCAAGTTTTGATGCGTTTTAGGTTTGTTTGTAGACAAATTACGAAAAAATGCCCCAAAATAAGAACTTTGGGGCATTTTTTTGTAGGTAATTCCAAACCCTAAACAATGCGCCTTAGGCACAGTGCTTATCCATGTGGGCGAGGAATTAAATATATATAGTAGGCACTGAGAAACTAAACAATTATTTGTAATTATACACTTAATGTGCAAGGGTTAACCTGGAAAAATTGTCAAAAATCAAGTATGAAATGCGTTTTTTGGAAATTTTTTGCCATCAGCGCACTTGTTTTTAAGTGCGGACGAACGAAATTTTTCTGTAAGAAAAATTTTGCGCCACGTAAACTATATAGTTATATTCGGTGTTACTTCTGAAACAAATGGCTTATGAACGCTAATAAAGTGTTGCCGAGAAAAGATAAATCAAGAGTAGG
>CAYJOQ010000028.1:17928-19283 GCA_964371825.1 uncultured Desulfovibrionaceae bacterium | reverse complement strand
CTACTGTCAACGCTCCATAAGACTCCGCACAATGAATTGTGCAGGAGTCTTAAAGGGGTATTTGAGCAAGTTTCCTGCTCGTATTTTCGGCAACTATGCTCATGCCAGTAGCTATATCTTTTGCGCATATTTTATTTGCGCAAACATCTCTTTTGCAAATCGCTCTTCATCATAATTTAAAGCATGATTTCTAATCAGCAAAGGAGCAAAATGTTGTTTTGCTTTTTCAAATTCTTCAATACACGCGCATAGCGCATCTACATGTTGCTCGTGGAAAAAGAGTCCTGTTTGCCCTTGAATAACCGTTTCTGTTGCGCCACCTCGACCATAGGCAAGCACCGGCGCACCAGTAGCCATGGCCTCCACAGGCACAAGACCAAAATCTTCTTCTCCAGGAAAGAGCAACGCAGCGCACGAAGCATATAGTTTTGCCAATTCTGCATCACTTTGCCGTCCTAAAAATTCAATGGTAGGTCCAGCCATAGCTTCTAATTTTTTGCGCTCTTCACCATTACCAACGATGACTAATTTTCGTTTCATGCGATTACATGCCTCTATGGCAAGATCTACACGTTTATAATTTACTAATTGTCCAGCGCAAAGATAAAATTCTTCGCGTGGTTGCTTGGCTATATATAAATGGTCTGTAGGCACAGGAGGATGCACCACGGCAGCATCTCTTCGCCAATGCTTATGAATGCGCCTAGCTACAGTGCGGGCATTGGCCACAAAATGATCCACCCTATGAGCGCTTAAGACATCCCACTGCCGTAAATGGCTAAACAACAGCCGCATGGGAAGACGCATTATAGGCGAAGCAGCCTTTAAGTATTGTGGATAAAAATCCCATAAATATCGCATGGGGCTATGGCAATAACACACATGCGTTGTTTCTGCACGGGTTATAACACCCTTAGCAGGGCCTGATTCACTCGAAATAACAAGATCATAGGCAGATAAATCAAATTGCTCTAAGGCTAAGGGCATGAGTGGAAGGTATTTTTGATAGTGCCGTTCAGCCATGGGCAATTTTTGTATAAATGAAGTATAAATGGTATGTTTTTTTAGTGATGACGGCAAATTTTTATGCGCGCATACGGTAGTATAAATATCTGCTTCAGGATACATGCGGCATAATGCCTCAAGAACTTTTTCGCCCCCACGCATATGCACAAGCCAGTAGTGCACTATGGCAACCTTTTGCTTTTTAGCTGTTGTTACAGATCCTATCATGCTGACTCCTATGAACTGTTAAAATCTCAGCGTAACACGTATTTTTCTAACGCGCTTTTTGAACTGTGTGCAAAATGGTGCTTTGACAAGAAAACACATATTTTCTGTAGGAAGTGTACCCT
>CAYJOQ010000028.1:0-17828 GCA_964371825.1 uncultured Desulfovibrionaceae bacterium | reverse complement strand
TATGGTACTCGACCGAAGGAAAAAGTATGGCTGACGCTGCACAGTGCCATTTTTCTAGCGCACTTTTTGTAATGCGTTCAAAAATGGTGCTCTGCAAGAAAGCACATACTTTTTCTGTAGGGAGTGTACTCTTATGGTACTCGACCGAAGGAAAAAGTATGGCTGACGCTGCACAGTGCCATTTTTCAACGCATTACACCCATTGAACACAATAAGGGCAATCTTGCATCTCTACTGCCAACGTCAACTCCTCGGGCTTAACGCATGCTACGCCTACGTGCTCTAGCACGAGGCCTGCTGCGTAGTTGGCTAAAAAGCATGCGTCCTTGGTTGCTAGGCCGGCGGCTTTGGCAAGGGCTAGGGTTGCGATTACGGTATCGCCTGCGCCTGTGACGTCAAAGACATCCTTGGTGTTGCTGGCGATGTTCCATACGGAGCCGTCGTTGGCGAAAAAGGCCATACCCTCACCGCCTAGAGTTATGAGGAGTTCTTTGCACGCAAAGTTTTGCATGATTATGCGCCCTGCGGCTAATACGTCATCACGGGTATCTATGTCTATATTTGCTAGGGCGGCGGCTTCTTTTTTATTGGGGGTCATGAGGGAGCAGCCTGTATAGCATGCGTTGTTTCGGGGTTTGGGGTCCACGAGAATTTGAATATCTTTTTGTGTATCTGCGATGATTTTTTGAATGTGATTAGCTAAGGATGGTGTGATGATACCTTTGGCATAATCAGAAAAAACGAGTACGTCGTGCATGGGTACGAGAGATTCTAAGGCATGGCGCAATTGCTCTTCTTCTTCGGGGATGGGGGTTAGGCCATCTTCACGATCAAAGCGTAACATTTGTTGACCTTGAGCCATGATGCGTGTTTTTGTTATCGTGCGCCTTAGAGGCGTTTGAAACACATGCGCGGCAATATAGGCTTCTTGTAACAATTGCATAAGCTTTTGCCCTTGATGGCCACTACCGCAAAGGCCTATAAGCGTGGGTAAGCCACCTAGGGTGCGTATGTTGCGTGCCACGTTGGCTGCGCCGCCAAGCATATATCTTTGTTCTTTTACGCGCACTACGGGTACGGGGGCCTCAGGAGAAATTCTGTCTGCGCTGCCCTCTAAATAGACATCAAGCATGACATCGCCAAAAATCAGCACCTTCTTACCCTTAAGATCTGCTACGCACGATACTAATCTTTGTGCGCAATTAGACGAATTTGGGTTTTCGGTCTTCTCTACTTGTTTTTTTGGCATACCCCCCCCTTTTACGGCCTATTGGTAATGGCTGCAGTAAGGTTGGCTTGCGCTGCTAATTTACCATCAACATAGGCGCGAGCTTCCATTTTGCAAAGGTTCATTTTCCATTTTGGATTGCAGCATTCAAGGTCTAAACGATCACCAGGAATGACTTGTTTGCGAAATTTTACATTCTCAAGACCGGTAAAGAGAAAAAGCTTATTGGACCTATCTTCCATTTCAGAAACACCCAATAGGCCAGCAGTTTGTGCAAGGGCTTCTAAAATGAGTACTCCCGGCATAATGGGAACCTCTGGAAAGTGGCCTTGAAAAAACGGCTCATTATAGGTGACATTTTTATAGGCTTTAATATGCGAACCAACAACGCATTCCACCACCCTATCAACCAACATGAATGGATAACGATGAGGTAAAATTGAGAGAATAGCTTGTAAATCCAAATCTTTTGCAATATCCATAATGCATCCCCATAACTAATTGAAAAAACCCCAACCCCCTCTTAAGGGATCGGGGAATTATTGTTTCATAGCTAATTATATATAGTTACCGCCAGTTACTACAAACGCAACTATTTTTTAACGGCGCCTGATTTCCAAAGCTTATTTACTTCTTCAACAATTTCTTTTGTTAAGTCCATATCTTTTTCAGCATACAAAACACCGCCAGCTGTAACGTCTACAACATAGTCAAAACCTTTACGACGGGCAACTTCATACGCAGCTTTAAACACCAATGTAACCATATCTTGACGAAGCTTTACTTCATCTTTTTCAACTTTTAAAGCAAAGTTGCGGGTTTTTTCATCAAACTCACGTCTTAGGCGAATAAACTCAACTTGTTTATCTTTATTATCATTACCCTGTAAGGCTTCTGCTTTTTTTTGTAAATCTTTGCCTTGCTTTTCAAGTTGTTTTTTTTCGGTTCCAAACTTTGATTCCATCTTCTTTTTAGCATCTTTAGCTGGCTCACTTTCACTTGCAACAACTTGCATATCAACAACACCAATTTTCACTTCTGCCAAAGCCACGCTGGCAGTCATAAGACATGCCATCACAGCCATAAAAAGCACTTTACGCATGAGTTTCTCCCCACTCTTAAATGTAACAATATTCAATAAAATATTTATCTGCAACAAATTCACGCAGATAAGCAACAATATTTCTCTATAATTTGCTACGATCTGACGTAAAATCGTATAAAAAATAGCGAACTTACAATCACGTGTACATAGCATGACCTTATTTATTCGTCAAGGCAAAGTGCTCTGCTGCACCTTTTTGCAAACGTTTTTTATATGCAAGTATTCCCTTTGCAATGCCAAGCGCTAAGGATTGACGATAATCATCTCTTTTGAGCAATTCTGCCTCTGCAATATGGGTACAATATCCCACCTCAACAAGCACTGCCGGCATTTGTGCCCCTATCAGAACGTGAAAAGGCGCCGCTCGAGTGCCAGCGTCCTTGGTGACAAAACCTTCTTTTCGTAAACTTTCAACGGCTACTTTTTGTATATCCTTGGCTAAGGTGCTCGATTCTTTCGTGCGTACATTTTGCATCACCTTGGTTAATATTCCTTGTAAATCACCAAGACTACGGTCACTGGTAGCATTTTCTACCATAGCCACCTTAACAGCGTGATCTGTTTTAGCAAAATCCAGATAATATGTTTCAAAACCGTGTACGGATGTATTGGTATTGGCGTTCATATGCAAAGAAACAAAAATATCAGAATGCACAGCGTTAGCCCTTTCCGGACGAGCACTTAAGGGCACGGCAACATCCTTTGTGCGACTATACACTACGCTAATATCATGCGCTTCTAGAATTGCACCCAGCTTTTTACCTATATCCAATACAACTTCGCGTTCCACAAGGCCATTGTTTATGGTTCCTGGGTCTTTGCCACCATGTCCAATGTCTAAATATACGGTTTGCAATTCAAGACCAAGCTGCGCCGCCATATCAGACATTTGCGCCCCTTTAACACGGTTTTCTAAGGCAGATTCACTTATTACTGTTCCGCTTTTAGAGGTAGGCTCAAGTTTTGACATATTATTTTTAGAATCTATCCCTGCCGGTAAACTTTTAGATACAGCCTTAGCCGCACTGGCAATTACAGCTTTTATTTCATTGGATGTTTCTGGTTTTTTATAGGGTTCGACCTTTTGCCGTAACAAAGATTTTGGTAATTCGACCTTAAGAGCCGCAGGCTTAGGTGCCACGGACTCTTGCAATACTGGCTTTGGTGCAATGACTTCACCTTGCTTTTCTTTTGCTGCCAATACCACAGGTGCTTTTTGCAAGGGTTTGGTAGCATCTTGACTTGCCGTATTATCTGCCTTGTTTATAGGAGGTTCAACGATTATTGGTGCAGGACGCATTGTTATTTTTGGCGACAGAGCACCTTGCTTTAAAACACTTGTAAAAAATGCAAGAGGAGACACAGAAGCTGTGCGCACTTCGGGAGCTATGGCCACCTGCGGTATAGTGGGCATGGCAGGAGCAGCAGGCGTTGCTAAGCTTCCGTCAGTAGTAGGCGCACCATTGGCAGATTTTTTTACAGCAGCGCTCGTGCTTTTTTGCTCGGTACGTTCCTTAGGTACTGGCTGCGTATTCTTTGCTGATTGCTTTGCAACGACAGTAGGTTGAACCATTTGCGGCTTAGCAACAGCACTGACAATAATACGAAATGGATTTTGCAGCACCCTTGCACTCACTTCAGCTGGTTTTGCAAAATCTAGATACACCGCTGTAGCATTTTTTTCATGTGGAGCAACACGAACCTCTGTAAGCATGCTACCCTGTACACGCGAACCATTTTTTACCGCTGCATGCAACTTTGTTTGCTCCATAAGCAACATAAGGCTTTTTTCATCTCCTTTTTGCTCCACAAGCTTCCATTTGGCATCTTTATTTAAGCCTATGGTAATTTGCACACGCTCTGCATCAAGGGTGGCCCAAGAAACTTGCGTTAAAGAGGCATTTTCTTGTTTTTTTTGCTCAAGGGGAACTTTTGGCAACGGACGCGGAATTTTTATTGTCGGTGTTTGTGCTGTTACTTCTTTTTTAGGAGTAGCCGCCGTAGTTGCATCTTTCTTAGCTATGTTTTTTTTCTGTGTAGTTTGTAATTTCGTATTTAAAGCGTTAGCCGCCTTAAACATATCTCCCTTAGGATATCGTGTTTGCAATATGACTAGCGTTTTCAGGGCTTCGTGTATGTCATCAAGATGTTTGCTTTGAATATGCGCCATTTGCAAAAGAGCATCATCGGCGAGAGGTGATGCAGCAAAGTTTTTTACCAACAAGGCATACCGCTCTACAGCACGCGTATAGGCCGTGGCCTCCTCATGCTTGTCGCCTAAATGCTCCAAGGCAACAGCACTACGATACAAAGCAGCCGGCCTATTAAGCCACTTTGGAGAAGACGTATATATTTCAAAAAATTCATCAGAAAGCGCGGCCCATTGGGCTTGCGTTGTATGATCTACTTGCTGTAGGCGCTGCAATTTTTGTTTAGCCGAAGAATACCTGGTTTCAGCATCTGGCATTACACGTATAGAACTGTCATCATTATCTAAAAAAACCACTAAGGCCACAAGGGCAATACTAAATATAAGGGCAGGAAAAAGCCTGCGCCACATGGGTACAGCCTTTGGTACGTTGTCACCGCCCGAAGTTTTTTCGATTTTTTTTTCTTTTTTTTGTGTTTGAGCACCCATAACGCACCTCTATTCTTAAACAAACCTAAAGCCTCTTTACACAAGCATTATATAAAAAAGATTCATATACTGACAATACATTTTTTTATTACAGTATTTTTTGCATCATAGAGGCCTTAGCCCCAAAAATATTTTATTTTTCATATCAGATGCAAAACAGCTTCTTTGTATGCCAAACATCACCAAAAGTGCCCATTCCATGCTCTTGTTTTTAGTGATGCCTTCAGTGTATTTTAATTATAAAAAACAGTTATTCCAAAGAATTATTTATTTTTCAGCATCGGCTAACATACACTGAGCACACACTGTATGCCAAATTTGCACACGCATAACAATCCTTACGTCACTAGAGATTTACAAAAATACGCCCCTTGCCTATATACACAAACTGACTTACTATATATTCGTATTTTTAAATTCAAGCCAGTATAAGGCATATTTTTGGAGGATATCATGCAAAATACTCGTACCGTAGCGCAACAAAGTGTTAGCGTTGCTTCAATTTTCTTGCGCCAAGTGTACCAGTGGATGACCATTGGCTTAGCTCTTACCGCCGTTACCTCATGGATGGTAGCAGGCTCTGAGGCTGCCCGTGCGTTAATTTTTGGCAACAGTTTCGTGCTTATTGCCTTAATTATTGCCCAGTTTGGTCTAGTTATCGGCATTTCATCTGCTGTACAACGCATGTCTGCAGGCATGGCCAGCGGACTGTTTCTTTTGTATTCTGGACTTACAGGCGTAACCTTGTCCAGTATTTTTATTGCCTATCCCATAGGATCTATTGTTAACGCATTTGTCACCACCGCCGGTACTTTTTTTGCTATGAGTGTGTACGGCCTTGTGACCAAGCGTGACCTTACAAGCATGGGTAGCTTTTTAACCATGGGTCTTTTTGGTCTTATTATTGCCATGATTGTAAACATATTTTTGCAAAGCCCCATGATGGACTTCGTTATTAGCGGTTTAGGTGTGCTTATCTTCACAGGTCTCACAGCTTATGACACGCAAAAAATTAAAGAATTTGGTGCCAATGCTCCTTTAAACGATGCTACTGCCGTGCGCCGTGGCGTCATTCTTGGTGCGCTCACTTTGTATCTTGACTTTATTAATCTCTTCCTCATGATGCTCCGTTTCTTTGGTGGCAACCGCGACTAAATTTGTTTTTGTATTTTTTAAATTATATTTTAAGCTTGTAAGCAGGCTGCTAAAAAGACTTTGTTCTTTTGGGCAGCCTTGCTTTTTACTGATAGTAAACAATACAGTTCACATCCCTATAGCTCTCATACCCATGCAAAAGGATTTCCATGAGTCGTACTCCCAAAAATTTCAGCCATAAGGGTTCTAAAAAACCTTCTAAGGCTAAAAAATATTTCTCTGACGCTGCCAGGCATCCATCAAAATATGCGCCAGAAGGTTCCCCTGAAATGAGAGCAGAAACTAAAAAAACTATTAAAAAATCCACATCAAAGACACGCAAATCAACAGATCTTTGCGCTGAAACCATACTACATATGTTGCAAGAAGGGCAAAAGCCCTTGCGCATAGATCAAATGCTACGAATTTTACACATTGAAAGGTCACAAAAATTGCGCCTTGAGGCACTTTTATATGAGCTTTTACACCTAGGCAAAGTTACACGTATGCATGGCGGACAATGGCTTTTATCTACACAGCTTAAAAGTCTTGTGGGAACATATACAGTTATGCGTTCTGGTGCAGGTTTTGTAGATTTACCTTCTAAGGAGCATAGCTCATCTGCAAAACGTGAAAACCTCTCTATCTATGTGCATCAAAGCCAGGCAGGTGATGCTTGGCATGGGGATACGGTTCGCGTGGTTCTTTTGCCTGGTCGCGGCAAAGAACACGGTAAGGCTGAAGGGCGCATAGTGGAAGTTATAGAGCGCCTAACAACACAACTTATGGCAAGGGTAATTCGTAAAGATCGTCCATCTAAAAAATATGCAGACCAAGCAACACGACCTGATTTTTTTCGCTGTATGCCAGCCGATGCACGCTTTCCCATGGCTTTACGGGTAAATGTAAGCCCCTTAGAATGCTTACCGCAACCCAATGAGCTTATCAGCGTTCGCCCCATAAAGGATCTCGGAGACAACCTTTGGGAAGCAGAAGCTATAGCTTCTTTTGGTCGTGAAGATGATGTTGCCGTACAAGAACAATTAATAAAACTTAATCATATGGCGCCGTCAGAATTTCCCCATGAAGCCCTTGCTGAAGCAAAAGCCTTACCCCCAGCCCCAAGCGCAGAAGATGCTCGAGGCAGAAAAGACGTGCGCCACATACCCTTTGTTACCATTGACGGTATTACTGCGCGCGATTTTGACGATGCCATTTACGTGCGCCCTTTAACAGCACAGGAAAACCATGGCAAGGGGGGCTTTTGTTTAAGCGTTGGCATTGCCGATGTTACTCACTATGTGCATCAAGGATCGGCCCTTGATAAAGAAGCCCGCTTGCGGGGTAATTCTTGGTACTTTCCAACGTCTGTAGAACCTATGCTACCAAGGGCCCTTTCCAACGGTTTATGTAGTCTAAATCCACACGTTGATAGACTTATCATGCTGGCAGAAATATATTTTGACGCGACAGGCACGCCCTATGACAGCACCTTTTGCCAAGCAATCATGCGTTCTGCTGCAAGGCTTACATATGAACAAGTGCAATGTATCTTAATTGATAAAGACCAAGAGGCGCAAAATACCTTGCACTCCATGCCTCAGGGGCAAGAGATACATGAGATGCTTCAATGGGCTGAAAAGCTCACGCGCCTTTTACACAACATACGTAAGGAACGTGGATCTTTAGATTTCCATATTCCTGAACCCTTATATGTTTTTGACAATCTTGGCCGCCTTACAGATATACAAAGAAAAAAGCAGCTTTTTTCTCACGGACTCATCGAAGAATGCATGATTGCAGCCAATGAAGCCGTAGCAAGATTTTTAGAAAAAAAGCATATTCCTTTTTTATTTCGCGTGCATCCTGAGCCGGAAGAAACACGTTTGCAAAATCTTTTTCGAACCTTGGCCACCACTGAATTGGCACAAGATATTCCTGTAAAGATGCTACAAAGCCCCAAAGCAAAAGACTTACAACACATTTTACGTCTCGCCATAGACAATAGTGCACACAAAGATACAACAAATACAGCCCTAGAATATGTGGTCAGCCGCCTTGCTCTGCGCACCATGCCGCAAGCGCGCTATCAAGCAGAAAATGAAGCACATTTTGGCCTTGCTTCCACATGCTATTGCCACTTCACTTCACCCATACGACGCTATGCTGACGTGATTGTACACAGAGCTTTAAAATATGCGCTCAAAAACTCCCAGCACGCACAAGAAGAGTCCATTCCAAGTGAGCATAAACTCACCATGCTTGGCGATCAAATTAATCGCTGTGAGCGTGCCGCCATTGATGCAGAAAGAGAAATGGCAAGACGCCTTGCAACCTTATTGCTTCAAGGTCGAGAGGGTGAAGTTTTTGACGGTACCATTTGCGGTCTTTCTGACTTTGGCGTTTTTGTGGAATTTAATGACATACCCATAGAAGGCATGATTCGCATACGTGACCTTGGGGATGATTATTTTGAATATGATCCGGAACGTCAAGAGCTTATAGGAACCATGAGCGCAATACGTTACGGACTTGGCCAAAACTTACGAACAAAGCTTATTGAAGCGCATATGGGACGTCTTGAAATTACCCTTGGCCTTGCAGAAAAAAACAAGAGGCATGCAAAACGCAAAATACCTTTTTCAAGGAAAAAAGGCAGAAGGTAATTTTGTCCTAAAACGGCACTGGTTTTTTGTGGCTAAATTTGATAAGCAAAGCCTTCTTACACATATTTCATTTCGGTACACGTAAACATTGCAGTGCCCAAAAACTTATATGCCCAAAAGGATACACCATGCGTAGCAAAAAAATGACCGCCGGCCTAGAAAAGGCTCCTCATCGTTCCTTACTTTATGCTCTTGGCCTTACCCGTGAAGAAATCAAACGCCCCTTGGTGGGTGTTGTTAACAGCGCCAATGAAATTGTTCCCGGACATATCCACCTGCATACCGTAGCTGAAGCTGTAAAAGCTGGTGTGCGCTTAGCTGGTGGTGTGCCTTTAGAGTTTCCTGCCATTGCTGTATGCGACGGCCTTGCCATGAACCATGAAGGTATGCATTATTCGCTACCTTCACGTGAAATTATTGCAGACTCCATCGAAATTGTTGCCAGCGCACACCCTTTTGATGCGCTTGTATTCATTCCGAACTGTGATAAAAGTGTCCCTGGTATGCTTATGGCCATGATGCGCCTTAATATACCTTCTATACTTATAAGCGGTGGCCCCATGGCTGCAGGAACCAATAAAACCGACTTAATTTCTGTTTTTGAAGCTGTTGGCAAGGTTAAGCGCGGCCTTATGAGCGAAGCAGAGCTTGAAGATTTAACCGAAGGCGCCTGTCCTGGCTGCGGTTCATGTGCTGGTATGTTTACAGCCAATTCCATGAACTGTCTTTCAGAAACCATTGGCCTTGCCCTTCCCGGCAACGGCACAACTCCATCTACTTCTGCCGCACGCATTCGCTTAGCTAAGATGTCAGGTATGAAGGTTATGGAGCTTTTAGAAAAAAATATTCGTCCTTCTGACATTGTTACTCAAGAAGCTGTAGCAAATGCGGTAGCTGTAGATATGGCCCTTGGCTGTTCTACCAATACAGTGCTGCACCTGCCAGCTATTTTCCGCGAAGCCGGCATTGAGCTTTCTTTAGATATTTTTGACAAAGTAAGTAGCAAAACGCCTAACTTATGTAAGCTCTCTCCTGCCGGCAAGCATCATATTGAAGACCTTCACCTTGCCGGTGGTATTCCTGCTGTTATGCATGAACTTGGCAAAATGGGTGTCATCAACAATGATGTGCGCACAGTAACAGGTAAAACTGTTGGAGAAAATCTTGCTGAATTAGGGGCGCAAGTAACCGATAGCGATGTTATACGCCCTCTAGATAACCCTTATTCACCTCAAGGTGGCATTGCCATTTTACGCGGCTCTCTTGCCCCTGAAGGTGCCGTAGTAAAACAATCTGCCGTAGCTCCTGAAATGCTTTGCCGTGATGTTAAGGCTAAAGTGTTCACCTCTGAAGAAGATGCTATGCAAGCTATTTTAGATGGTAAAATTACTAAGGGAGATGCGGTTGTTATTACCTATGAAGGCCCACGCGGCGGACCTGGCATGCGCGAAATGCTTTCACCCACAGCAGCCATTACCGGCATGGGCCTTGGAAAGGATGTAGCCCTTTTAACTGACGGACGTTTTTCCGGCGGCACTAACGGAGCAGCCATTGGGCATATTTCTCCTGAGGCAGCTGATGGTGGCCCCATTGGTCTTGTGCGCGAAGGCGATACAATTCGCATTGATATTCCCAATCGTGTACTTGATCTTATGGTCAGCGAAGAAGAACTTAACGAACGTCGTAAAAACAATGTTCTATTACAAAAAGAAGTTACATCTCCGGTACTTCGTAGGTATGCAAAACTCATAAGTTCTGCAGCTTCAGGTGCAGTATACAAATAAGTTCTTTATATGATAAAAGCACCAGAAATGCGCATTCCATGCCCTTGTTTCTGGTGCTTTTTCATTATATTTTAATCGGTTGATGCTGAACAGCACATTTTCATGTGTTGTACAAAAAGGCACATTGCCTCCAAATGCTGCTTTGCGGTTGCCAAAAGCAAGAGTCCTGCACAATGAATTGTGCAGTAGTCTTAAAGCACGTGCTGGCTCATTTTACGCCGCACACAATGTTCTTTAAGAATTCGGTGATAGGGTATGGCTTGTGAAAACTTGACAGTATACATTTTTTGTGTAAAAATAGTGGACTATGCATATTGTGCATATTGAGGAGGTCCTATGGCAAAAGAAGGTGCCATTGAAGTAGACGGCGTAGTGCAAGAAGCATTGCCCAACGCCATGTTTCGTGTTGAACTAGAAAATGGACACGAAGTTCTTGCGCATATTTCAGGAAAGATGCGTAAATTTTATATTCGTATTCTTCCCGGTGACAAAGTAAAGGTGGAACTTTCTCCTTACGACCTCACCCGCGGACGCATCACCTACCGCATGAAATAATTTTCAAACCAGTGCAAAGAAGCTTAACAGCCCAAGACAACACATGGACAGAATTCCGGCTACGGCATCATCAAGCATGATACCGTAGCCTTGTCGCATCCAATGTTCAGAAGCCTTTACAGGCCACGGCTTTAAAATATCAAAAAAACGAAATAACACAAACCCCATAAGCCACATACTTATTGATACTTTGGTAAAGGGCAAAAATGTTATCCACATGCCAAGAAGTTCATCAATAACAACTTGACCAGGATCTTTACGCCCAAGAACCTTTTCTGCCCTTGTGGCTGCTATGGCACCCAAGAAAAATATAGCACAAAGACAAAGAAGCCTACCCATTATTGGCAAGGGCAAAAAGAATAAAGGCGCAAACAAAAGCGCCCATAATGTTCCCCACGTTCCAGGCCCTACAGGCGCAAGGCCAGTCGCTCCAAGGCGACAGATAAAAAGACACAGGGAATCTTGTGTGCTACGTTTTTTACACATTTTTCATTCACAAAAGCTTATACGCATTAAGCAGTTAGTTTTTCGAGCCTAAAACCGCGCTTCACGCACGTTTCCAAAGGCATGCTCGTCCAAATGTCGCTTCGTTATCGTCAAAAGTACATTCTGTACATATTTTACATGACGCAAAACTTTGAGCACAGGCTCGCTATTCTTGCTCAAACACGTATTTGCGAATAGCCAAGGGCTTTTTGTCTTTATCTAAAGCTTTAACCACATATTGATACATACGGCTTGTGCCTGCTGGTGGGCATGCTCCCATGTAGTGTCGAGTCAAAGCGCCTTCGGGTATAATTCCGCTACCATCATTACGCCAAGAGCCTCCGCCATGCATACGCTTGGTATCTTCTTGCTCTTGCAAGATCACATCAAAGCTTGCAGTGCCCTCAGGAGCATCGAAAATTTCAAATTCAGGAGAAATGCGTGAACAACGATGTATGTCACGTAAGTCTACAGAAAAATCCATATCGCTATTATCATCATATTCTTGTTGCGCAGCGCAACCAGTAAACAACGCTGAAGCAAGTAAAACCGAAACTAAAGCACGCATTGAGCCTCCCAAAGAAAGTACAATTTTTTACAAAAGAAGTTTTTTATCAAATTTTACCACAAAAACACGCATTTCAACATCATTATAACACAAAAACACCTAAAAACCATAATTTTGACTTCCGTGGCAAGATCGCAGACCTTTGCCATTAAGCGTTTTTTTTGGCATGTCTTTATTGATTAAACTATCACATTGAAAATGGCAACAGCTTGCCCCTTGACCAAGTCACAATTTTTATAAGCTCTATGCCATTAAAAGGAGTTCTTATGTCTATTCTTTCACAGCGTGTGGCTGGCTACCTTGAAAATGCCTCATGGATCAGACACATGTTTGAGGCAGGTGCCAAACTAAAAGCACAATATGGTGCCGACAATGTTTACGACTTCAGTCTTGGCAATCCTGACCTTGCACCGCCACCTAGCGTAGCTGAAGGCATACGAAAATTTGCAGAAAAAGCACATGAACCTTTTTCTCTTGGATATATGTCCAATGGCGGCTACCCTTGGGCCCGTGAACAACTTGCTGCATACTTAAGCAAAGAACAAGGCATAGAAATTTCAGCAGATTTAGTTATGCTCAGCTGCGGTGCAGCCGGTGCCATCAATGCATTTTTTCGTGCAGTATTAGACCTTGAAGAAGAAGTTCTTTCTTTTGCGCCATATTTTGTAGAATATGGGTCATATACGGCTAACCATAACGGCATCTTTAAAACTGTACCTACAGTGCCAGACACCTTTGCGCCTGACCTTCAAGCCCTTGAAGATACCATCAACGCAAAAACTCGTGTGCTTATCATTAACTCACCAAACAACCCCACAGGAAAAGTATATAGCAAGGCTGAACTACAAGGTATTATAGATGTCCTTAAGCGTAATTCAGAAAAATACGGAAGACCCATTTGGCTACTTTCCGATGAACCCTATCGCTTCTTAGCCTATGACAATGTGGAAGTACCTTCAGTACTGCCTATGTACCCTTATAGCGCTGTGGCCAGTTCTTTTTCTAAAAACTTATGTATTCCGGGTGAACGCCTTGGCTATTTAGCTGTTTCTCCGCTTTTAGAAGAAAGTGCTGAGCTTATGGACGGCCTTATGGTTACCAATCGTATTCTTGGCTATGTGAACCCCCCTGTGGTGGGTATGCACATTATGGCTGAAGCCTTAGGCTCTCAAGTTGATGTAAATATTTATGCTGCTCGCCGTAAAGCCATGGCTGAAGTTCTTTCTGATGCAGGCTATGAATTTCAATTACCTGAGGGAGCTTTTTACTTCTTCCCCAAAGCTCCCGGCGGTGATGATGTAGCCTTTACAGCAAAATTACAACAAGAACGCGTTATTGGTGTTCCAGGCACCGGCTTTGGTTGCAAAGGATATTTTCGCCTAACTTTTTGTGTAGATGAAAGCATCATTCGCAATGCTGCCCCTGCATTTAAAAAAGCAAACAGCTAAACGTGCCTTTCTGAACAACACATGTCCTGCATGTGCAGCATACAAGACATGAGAGTCCTGCATAATTATTTTTCAATTTTATTTTTGTGCTTTTGCAATAAATTTACTTAAGTTTGAAAATTTACTTGTGCAGGAGTCTTGACATAACAAAACGCATATAAAAAACCGACTTAATGCCCGTTTTTTATATGCGTTTTTTAATATGCGTATTTATTTTATCGTCAACTACTTGCCATAGGCTTTAAGCTGCGCAAAACTTGCGCCGCCAAAACCTTTACCGGGAGCTGGAGGCGTTATAACAGTTGTTGCTGGTGCAGGCATGGCCGTTTGCGTTGCTTGCGCAGTTGTAGCACTGCCCTGTGTAGGTGGGGTCATAGGAACAGTAGTCTCAGTAGCTGCAGAAGTTTGTGCCAATGACTCTGGCGCAGTGACATTTTGAACCTCTACTGGCGCCATTGGAGTTTGCTGTAATGCCGCTTGCGCTGGCGCAGCAGCAGGGGGCATATTAGATGCCATGCCTGAAGAAGCATTGGCCGCAACTGCTGCAGCGCGTTGCACTTGACCATAGGCTGCTCTTGCTTGCATTTGCCCTAATTGTCCGGGAAGACCCGGCATAGCCGTTGCTTTTTGCGAGCTAGGTATAGCTGCACGTTGCAGCATGCTGGCATCTGAATTCATTTTAGTTGCAATTTGCGCTGCTACTTGGCGAGCCTCAGGAGTAGTAATAATTTCAGCATAAGCATTGCGCAGCCCTGACAATATGGTGGCCACATTATCTAACTGCTCCACATTCATTTTAAGATTCGCTTGCAAAAGACGCGTTGTGCATAAAAAATAGAGGTTATTTAAATTTTGCGCTAACGTACCACCCTTTTCAAGGTTTAAGGTATTAGAAAGCTCATTTACAATATCAATGACTTTTGAAATCAATAAGCCCTTGGCTGCATAATCTTTTTCAAGCATTTTTTCCCGGGCCTGCTGTAAAAACTTTAACGCTCCATCATACAGCATAAGCAATAATTGCCCTTGATCTGTGGTGCTTACCTTTGTTGCCAAGTAGGCTTGTGTTGCCTTATTCATAGGGTATCCTCTATATTATACAAGTTGAGCCAATTGTTGATTAAGTACGGTCATTTTTGAGTCATAATCGCCAAGCAATGTATCCAAACGAGCAAATTTTAGTCTTTGCGTTTCTTCCCAGCGGTCAAGCCTATCTATTTCATCAGACATTTTTTCATCAATGCTGGCAATAAGGTCTTTATAACTATTTTGCGCAATCATCAAGCCGCCATTATCATCACCGATACTTGGGTCTGAAAGACTTGGCGGATAATATTTAAGCTCAGCTTCAAAAAAGTCTTCCAACTGTCCAACCTTGCCTTGCTGGATGGACACACTGCCTGTATACGAACCAGGAGCTAAATTGTCGATGGTAATACTCATACCAGCAGCTGCACCACCTTCACTGCCCACAGTATATGTATTGGGAGTTACATCACTTGGAGCAGCACGCTGACCATCAATGAATACCTCAGCTGTACCGTCCGCTGCAATAGTATAGGCCACATCATAGGTGCCATATTGGGTCATACCTTCAATATGATTTGTGTATCTAAAATTAGCAGACGATGATCTACCAAGGCCATCATTGGAAAAAAAAGCAATGACATCTTCTAAATTATTGGCAATGGCATCATCAAATAGCTTTTGGTCAATAGCCTGCATTTCATCTGTCATGCCCGCAGGAGCAATGGCAAAAAGACCGTGGTTGGGGTCAGATTCATCGGTAACAATCTTAATACCGATTTGCGCCAATGAAGACACAAAGTCTCCGGAAAATACATCATTGCCAGTCACAGGTTGGAAGCCAGGAGGGTTTTGCGTTACAACAGTGCTTAACCGCGAAGAAAAAAGATTAATGCTGTAATTACCCGTTAATGGCCCCGATGTAGTTGTGCCTACACCTTCGTCAGTGTAAGAATCTGTAGGTTCAGCGGTTACATCAGTTAAATCTTGCATTTTAGCAATAACGCTATTGATACTATCCAAAAAAGTTTGAATATTTGCTTTTACAGATTCTGTATCCGAAGCAATAGTAATTTGAACCTTTTCCTCATCTTTTAAGGTTAAGGTCACACCTTCCAAGACATTGGTTACTTCATTAGAACTTGAAGTTAACAATTGAGGCCAGTTATCAATATAAAATTCAGCATCTTGAGCATTTTGCACGGCCCAAGCATCAGAACCATTCACCCCACCACTTGGCTGCAAGCCAGGAGGAGTAGTGCCTATGCTTACCACATTATTAAGATTTGCCACACCGTCAGTATAGGTTACAGTGCCAGGAACAGCGGTTTCTAACGCCGTGTATACATCTTGCATACTACTTGTTTTATTGACTGTTATCACTTGCGATGTACCATCGCCAAGTTCAAAGGTAAAATCTACGGTGTCTGGCAAAACGCCACTTTGGATAGGCGTATCAACGCTGGTTATACTTGCCGAGAACGAAGGGTCCCACGTTTGCGTTACCGTTGCTGTAGGGTCTGTATTGGTTATGGCAGAAATATCCTTAAGTCCAGTAACTGACAATGTTGTTGAGCTGCCATCTTCTGCAGTTGTGCCTGAGACAGTATAGCCTGCCAGCCCAAGCTCTGTTAAAATATCAGCCTGTGTATGCTCACCTTCAACAGTAACTTCCACATTCTCATTGCGATAATTCACAAAGGTATATGTTTGTGTTGTGGTATTTACCACAGCGCTTAAGTCACCAGACATGGTGAACTCTGTGGTGGGTGCATTGGCATAGACTTTTTCATTACCCGTCATGGAAGCGCCGCGTCTATCCACAAACGCCATATCATCAATAGTTAGGGTGTCGCCTTCAGGGTTTATATGCGCTATATCCGAGCCGCTGCTAGTGGGCAATGCAAGATAGGCAGCATTAATAGCGTCTCGCAATTCTTCTTGTGAGGTATCTCCAGAGATATTATTAATCGAAAATGTCGTACCATCTTGCAAGCCTATGAAGTACGTGTACGTATCAAGAGCTGGCTCAGAGGCATTTAATGCCGTGGTACTTGTTGTGCCACCAGCTAACCATTGTGAGCCGGTACCACTCATACCCATCAGCGAAGAAGGATGAATAGTTAAGGTTGCATCCTTACCGGATTTTGTGCCTGCTGTTTGAAAGGTATACCCATCAGCCGTTTGAATAATACTCATTTTCACACCAGGATTAGCTTTATCCTGATTAACCATATTCACAAAACCTTCAAGGGTGGTACCTGCAGGCACGTTTAATGTGCGTGTAACACCCTCATAGGTATAGGAAAATTCTTGGGCTGTACCTGAGCTATTAATAACCGTGGTTTTTTCAGCATAGGTACCCTTATTAGCCCAAATGGCATTAGATGCCAATTGTTTAATATCAATGGTATGTGTTCCGTCAACGGCATTTGCATCAGCTTTAGCACTCAGCACGCTTTCATTGCTGCTTGAAGCAAGCTTTGTCAAAAACTTTGAAGGGCTATTCAAGGCAGCCAAAGCTTCTTGAGATTCACGAACAACATCAATAAGGTCCGTAAAAGCATCATACACTTCAGTAGCATCCGTACGCGAATCTTCCAAAGAGTAGAGCTTCATGGACTCTACTTCTACAAGTTGTTCGAGCATGGACGCAAAGTCGGTACCGCTACCGATGCCTGAAAAAGAGATGCCCCCTGATATGGTGTTTGACATAGTGCTACCCTCACGCGGAAGTTATTGCCTAAATACAAAGGCAAATACGAGTTTGCTAATTTTATGCAAATAGTGTGCAAAAGCGGTAACCATAATATTACTCCTACAGAGAACCTTGCACACAATGCATACACATTGCAAAAAATCCGCTTTTTGTCATATGACCACATGCCCTTGCGGTTACAGAGCATGCTTATGTTATTGATAAAAAATTACTCAATACTGATTATGTATCATATCGGAGCATGTAAAAAAAACTTAAGGAAGGGCAGTGTAATATCTTTATGGAAGATACAATCCATTTATGTATGCTTAAAAACCACTTTACACGAAAACCCTCACCCAATGAAGTAAACAAAGGTAACAAGTGTATAAAAAGCCCTGAGCATAAAAATGCTCAGGGCTTAGAGTGTTGACAAGGTCAACACGACCGATAAATCAAGAGTAGGCGCAATTTATTTGCGCCGTTAAACGA
>CAYJOQ010000027.1:0-19586 GCA_964371825.1 uncultured Desulfovibrionaceae bacterium | reverse complement strand
TAACGGCGCAAGTAAATTGCGCCTACTCTTGATTTATCGGTCGCATTGACTGCTGGCAACGCTCCATAAGACTCCGCACAATGAATTGTGCAGGAGTCTTTAAAGCGTTATGTTGGTTTTTAATACCAGCTGTCTTTGCAAAAGGCATTACTTGCTCAAGTGAATGCTAACGTATAGTATGTTGCTATGCAAAACATATCTTCTTCCATACAATCTTCACCATGGATACGCACATGGTCTATATACGTTGAGCAATGGTTAGATCATTTGCTTGCAGAGCGAGGTCTTTCTGCGCATACAGTGGATTCTTATGGACATGATTTGAAAAATTTTCTTAATTATCTTGCACAATGCTATGAACATGAAGCCCCTAAAGAATTAACAGAAAATGATCTTTTTCTCTACATGGCTTTTTTGCGTGGCTTAGGGCATGCAGGGCGTACCCTTTCTCGTCATCTTTCTTCCTTGCGCGGTTTTTTTGCATATGCCACTGATGAGGGCTTGCTTGCTAAAAACCCAGCAGAGCTTTTAGAAAATCCTAAGCTTCCATCCTTATTGCCGGATTTTTTAAGCCAAGAAGAAATGCAAAACCTTATGCAAAAGCCTGTTATGCATGATCGCCTTGGGCAAAGAGATCGCTGCATGCTTGAATTACTCTATGCTTCTGGTCTTCGAGTTTCAGAACTTTGCCATATGCGTCTTGGGCATATCGATTGGCAACGCCGTCTTATTCATGTTTTTGGTAAGGGGGCTAAGGCGCGTCTTGTTCCAGTGCATGAAGGGGCTATGCATCTTGTGCAAGGCTATGTGCAAGAGTGGCGTAAACTTTTTACACCACAAGAAGATTATGTGTTTTTAAATCGCTCAGGCAGAGGATTAACAAGGCAATATGTTTGGAAAATGGTAAAAAAATATGCCCTTGCGGCAGGTATTAGCAGAGCTATTTCGCCACATACCTTTAGGCATTCTTTTGCTACGCACTTATTAGAAGGAGGTGCAGACCTTCGTACAGTGCAATTGTTACTTGGGCACAGCGATATTGCTGCTACTGAAATATATACCCATGTGCAAACGCGTCGCTTGCAAGATATGCATGCACGTCATCACCCGCGTAGCAAAAGAAATTAAGGTAGGTAGATTTATGAATTGCGCACCACCAAGCACTACAGCACAAGCACATGATACGGAGCATATGCTCTTTACAAAAACATTGATTACATGCCATGCCAATGCCGATTTTGATGCCTTTGCAGCCATTATTGCAGCGCATATTCTATACCCTGGTGCCAGTTTATATTTTCCTGGCTCGCAAGAACGCAGCCTACAAAGTTTTTATAATGATAGTGCAGTTTTTGCGTATAATTTTAAAAAGCATGATGAAATTCAATGGGAAGAATATAATCGCCTTGTTATTGTAGATACACGACAACGCACACGAGTAAGCCATGTAAGTGCACTTCTTGAGCGAAGCGATGTGGAAATTCATATTTGGGATCATCATCCTGTATCGGGCGATGACATAGAAACGCCGCATATTTTTCTTGCAAGTGTAGGCGCTACTACCACCTTAATGATTCGTGAGATACGCGCAAGAAATATTGATATTTCTTGTCAAGATGCCACCATTCTTGGTCTTGGTATTTACGCTGATACCGGTTCTTTTACATATTCTTCTACGGTACCTGAAGATTATGAGGCCGCAGCATGGCTTCGTGAAAAGGGTATGGATGTAACCGCTATTGCTGATCTTGCCGCCCATGAACTGACAAGTGCTCATGTGCAAGCTCTTTCGGCGCTGTTAGAATCTGCAACCACATATCAAATTGGTACTGTACCTGTGGTTATAGCCGATGTTTCTATGGATCATTACCTTGGAGACTTTGCCCTTCTTGCGCATAAACTTATGGAAATGGAACGCTTTGAAGTTCTTTTTGCTTTAGGTCGCATGGCAGATAGAGTTACGGTTGTGGCGCGTAGTCGTACCGAACATATTAATGTAGGGCGTGTATGCACCATTCTTGGCGGCGGTGGTCATGCCTATGCGGCATCAGCTTCGGTGCGGCATAAGACAATTCAGCAAGTACGTGAAGATATATATCAAATGCTTTTTAGCCAAACACATGTACATAAGAGTGCTCGCGATTATATGACCTATCCGCCTGTGGGTATTGAAGTGCACAAAACTATGCAAGAAGCGCATGATCTTATGAATCACTTTGGGTTTAAGGCTATTCCTATTTTTGCTACCGGAACAAATCAATGTGTGGGCATTTTAGATGCGTATACCGCTAGTCGTGCTGTGAATCATTGTCTAACAGATATTGACAATTATATGCAGCAACAATTTTCAAGCCTTAGTCCCGATGCTGCGCTCAGTGAGCTTATGGATATTATTGTCAGTGCACGGCAACATCTTGTGCCCATTGTTCACAATGAACAAACCATTGGTGTGGTAACGCGCACAGATCTTATTCATATTTTTGTTAATGATCCTCAAGGAATATCTCTTCCGTATAGAGAAAGTCGCAAAGAGCGTAATTTAGCAAAGCTTATGCGAGATCGTCTTCCTGCTAACATTTTACAGCTTTTACAAAAAGCTGGAGATCTTGGAGATAGGCTTGGAGTTACAGTGTATACTGTGGGCGGCTTTGTGCGTGATTTATTGTTAGAAAAAGAAAATGTTGACGTTGATCTTGTGGTGGAAGGAAATGGCATAGAGTATGCGAAAGCCTTAGCAAAGGAGCTTGGCGGTCGTATGCGTGCACATCAAGAATTTCTTACTGCTGTGGTTGTTTTTGAAGAAGACGGGCAAGAAAAACATATAGATGTGGCTACAGCTCGCCTTGAATATTATAAATACCCTGCAGCCATGCCCACCGTTGAGCTTTCATCCATAAAGCTTGATTTATTTAGGCGTGACTTTACCATAAATGCTTTGGCCTTACGTTTAAGCAAAAATGCATTTGGGCAATTGGTGGATTATTTTGGAGGGCAAAGAGATATTCATGATAAAAAGGTGCGTGTTTTACATACCTTAAGTTTTGTAGAAGATCCTTCAAGGGTATTACGAGCTGTACGATTTGAACAGCGCTATGATTTTAAGCTAGGCCCCATGGTTGAAAAACTTATAAAAAACACGCTTACCCTACAATTAATGGATAAGCTTCAAGGCGCAAGGATGTTTCATGAGTTTATCATGATGTGCGGTGAGCTTGATCCTGTAGCTTCCATGCAAAGGCTTGATCAATTGGGCGTTTTGCCTACAATAAGTAAGTATATAGCGCTAAATCCTCAAAAAATATTACTTTTGCGAAGAATTAAAGATATTTTGGATTGGTACCATTTATTGTATTTTAGCAAAAAACCTGAACGTTGGATGCTCTATATTTTTGGATTATCGCATAAATTGAATTACACTCATTGTGCAGAGCTTATTGATCGCCTTGGTGTACCAAAGGTACAACAGCATGATTTTTTGGTCTTACGTGAATATATTCGCTCGTTACGCCCCTTAGTAACAAAATGGTTTAAACGTAAGGGAAGCGTCAGTGAATTATGTGATATTTTAAGCAAAGCTTCCCTTGAAAGTGTTCTTTTTCTTATGGCACGTATCGAATCAGAAGATTTACGACGGTATATTTCGTATTATATAACCACATGGCAAAATGAAAAAATAGACATTAGCGGTAGAGATCTTATGGCACTTGGCCTTGAACCAGGGCCGCTTTTTGGTCAATTAATGCGTAAGGTAAAATCTGCCAAATTAGACGGTCTTGCCCCTACACGAGAAAGTCAGTACATTTTGGCAAAAACACTTGCTTTACAATACAAAAATAAGCACTTTGCACAAACAAATACAAAATGATATTTTTTGTCGCCCCATGGGGCAATAGAGCACTTGCCCCATGGGCTTAAAAAGTGTAAATACAGAAAAGGACATGTATATATACGCAAAGCATACTGTGCATGCTGCCGTACAAATAAGAGTATTTTTGTCGGTGTTTGCTTGAATATATGTTTGCGTAAAGTGTGTTTTGATACGGTAAAGGAGTAAGGCTCAATGAAGGTTTTATGGGCACCGTGGCGTCTTAAGTATATTTTGGGCCCAAAGCCTGACACATGTGTTTTTTGTATTCCTGAGCATACAAAGGAAGATAAAGAACGACTTATATTGTATCGTGGACAATTTTGTTATGTTATTATGAATAAATTTCCATATAACAATGGGCACCTTATGGTCACGCCCTACAAACACATAATGGACTTTACAGCTTTAACACAAGAAGAAGCTTATGAGATGATGGAACTTTTGCAACTGTGCACTAAAATCCTTAAAGAACGCTTTCATTGTCAGGGTTTGAATATAGGGTTAAACCTTGGTGAAGCTGCTGGTGCCGGTATACGTGAACATTTGCATTTTCATCTTGTCCCGCGTTGGAATGGCGACTCTTCTTTTATGGCTGTTATGGATGAAGTGCGCATGGTGCCTGAACACCTTGATGCCAGTTATAGTGCTTTAAAACCATATTTTGAAAATCTTTCCCCTAAAGCTTGAGGAGGCTATTGTATGCGTTATGTAAAAGTTTTGTTACTTGTGCTCATTTTTTTCTTATGTATGGTATTCTTTTTTCAAAACCAAACCGTACTTTCTACGGAAATGGTTTTGCATTTAAATCTCTTCTTTATAGATCCTATGGCCTCAATTTCATTGCCATTTTACTTTTTAGTGCTTGCAGCTTTCTTAATAGGTGCCATATGCTCTGTGCTATTTCTTATTTGGGATAAAATGCATATTTCAGCTCGTCTTATGAAAACAACATGGCGAGTGCGCGCACTTGAAAAAGAAGTTGCAGAGCTTAAGGCAGCTCAAGCTCCTAAGGAAGAAAAGTCTGGCGGGCTTTTTAGTCGTAAACCAAAGGAAGATAAAAGCCTTACAGCTGCACCTGTGGCAAGTATTGAAGAAAAGCCAAAGGCTGAAGTAGAAGACATTAGCGCTCCTGATCCTGACAAAAATAATTAATATCTCTTGTTTCGTTTTGGATTTTTTTTGATAAAAGGGCGTACCAAGTATGCCCTTTTTTACCTTTTATCCCCTACATAGCCATGCCACAAAAAATGAAAACATCATCCAATGCAGATGTTGCGCATACTACAGCATCACATGCTGCCAATACTACACCGCCCATAAAAATGACGCCTATGTTTGAGCAATATTTGCGTATTAAGGCAGAGTATCCAAATGCATTGCTTTTTTATCGCATGGGAGATTTTTATGAGCTTTTTTTTGAAGATGCTGTTACGGCGGCACGTGAACTGCAAATAGCTCTTACAAGTCGCCATAAAGACAGTCCACAGCCTGTGCCTATGTGTGGTGTGCCTTGGCATGCAGCCAAAGGCTATGTGGCACAGCTTATTGCAAAGGGTTTTCATGTGGCCATTTGTGAGCAAGTAGAAGACCCCAAGAATACTAAAGGCCTTGTGAAGCGTGAAGTTACGCAAATATTAACGCCCGGAACAGTTATTGATGATGATACGCTCACTGCAAAAAGTCATAACTATTTGGCAGCCATATATTGGGATGCACATCAAAATCAAGGAGCCTTTGCTTGGGTTGATGTTTCTACAGGCACATGGTCTGGCCTTAGCAGTAAAAAGATGCAAGATCTTTGGCAATGGGTGCAAAAAATGTCTCCGCGAGAATTGCTCATACCAGAAGATGAAAAAATTCCTGCTGAAGTGCTTTTAGAAGGAACACAGCGTATTCGAGTGGCTGTACGTAGTCATTTTGAGCTTAAAACAAACACTCGCCTCATTTTAGAAACTCAAGGAGTACAAGAACTTGCCGCTCTTGGTCTTGCGCAAGCACCAGAACTTACCCGTGCTTGCGGTGCGTTATTAGTGTATCTTGGGCAAGTACAACGCTGTGATATTCGTCATTTACAGCCCTTTAATCCTTTAGACATGAGTAAGCACTTGCTTATTGATGAGCTTACCGAACGAAATTTAGAAATATTTGTTCGTCTTAATGGCCGTAAAGGAATAGGCACCTTATGGTACGTACTTGATCAAACCTTAAGTCCCATGGGGGGACGACTTTTAGAAGATCATTTGCGTCATCCTATGCGCCATGCTGCTGCCATTTTGAAACAGCAGCAAGCTGTTGCCTATTTGCATGCCCATAATGATATTCGGCATAAAATTCGCGAAACGGTCAAGGGGGTTTTTGATCTTGAACGCATTAGCACTCGTGTGCATATGCAACGTGCTAATCCTCGTGACTATATTGCGCTACGTAACTCTTTATATGCCCTTCCTAGGGTGCAAGAAAGCCTTGTGCAAGATACCACTGAACACTCTGTACCTCAGGCCATGCAAAACCTTTTACAGCACTGGGATAATTTACAAGATATAACAGAACTTTTACAGCAAGCCTTAGTGGATAATCCGCCCAATGTGATCACTGATGGGGGAATTTTCAAACAAGGATATGATAATGATCTTGACGCTTTGCTTGATCTTGTGGAACATGGTGAGCAAAAATTACAAGATATGTTGCAAAAAGAGCAAGAAGTTACAGGTTTTAGCAAATTAAAATTAGGCTTTAACCGTGTTTTTGGGTATTACTTTGAATTAACCAGAGCTGCAGGTGGACAAGGTGGCACTATTCCTGAACATTTTATCCGCCGTCAAACTCTTGCCAATGCTGAACGTTTTACAACCGAAGCGCTTAAAACACTTGAAGAACAAATTATGCATGCGGCAGAAAAACGCAAAAACCTTGAGCATAATTTATTTCTTGAAATACGTAATAAAGTAAATGCGCAACGCCAACGTATTCTTTTTATGGCGCATATGCTGGCGCAGCTTGATTATTGGCAAAGCCTTGCGGAAGTTGCACGCAAAAATGCCTGGACTGCACCAGAATTTGAAGAAGGGCAAGGTCTTGTTATTTGCGAAGGGCGTCATCCTGTGGTGGAAAGTATCATAGGAAGTGGAAACTTTGTTGCCAATGACTTTACGCTTGATGCCAACAGGCGACTTTGTTTATTAACCGGCCCAAATATGGCCGGTAAGTCTACTGTATTGCGGCAAACAGCTATCATATGTCTTTTGGCGCAGATGGGATCCTTTGTGCCCGCAAGTCATGTGCGTATGGGCACGGTAGACAGAATCTTTTCGCGTGTGGGTGCTTCAGATAATTTGGCTGCAGGTCAAAGTACCTTTATGGTTGAAATGATGGAAACTGCACGCATTTTGCGTCAATCTACCAAGAATAGTTTGGTTATTTTAGATGAAATTGGTCGCGGAACAAGTACCTATGATGGTCTTGCTCTTGCATGGGCTGTTGTAGAAGAGTTGACCAAACGCTGCCAGGGTACTATACGCACACTTTTTGCCACCCATTATCATGAACTTACGGTATTAGAGAATACATTACCACATGTTTTTACAATGAATATTGCCATTTGCGAACATGCTGGTGAAGTTTTGTTTCTACATCGTTTGGTGCCTGGCCCCTCTGACAGAAGCTATGGCGTTGAGGTTGCGCGCCTTGCAGGTGTGCCCATGCCTGTGGTGCAAAGAGCAAGAGAAATTTTGACAAAACTTGAAGGTAAGGGGCTTGCCCCAAAAAAAGAACAAGCTTCTGTCTTGCCGGGTCTTGAAAATACTTTGAAAAAAACTACGGAAGATCCACCCCCATTGCCCAATGTGGATGTACCTGCGGTGCATCCGTTAATACAAATTTTACAAGATTGCGACCCCAATGGTATGAGTCCTTTAGATGCCTTACAGCGCATTACCGAATGGAAAATGCTTTGGGGGAAATAATCGTTATAGAAAAATTTCGTTAGTTGGCACTTAAAAAACAGGTGCAATAGTGTCGATAAATTGCCAAAAAATCGCATTACATGCTTTGTTTACGGCAATGTTTCTGTGAACTTTTAATGTGTGAATGTTTGTAATCACAATGGTTTGCGTAGTTTTTTAGTGCTGACTAGTTAAAATGCAATGAAAAAATCACCAAAAATACGAGCATAGACTGCGTATTTCTGGTGATTTTTCATATACAAAGAGGTTATTTTTCTCGTTTGACTAGGTGCTTTTTATTCCCCAGCGCACCGCGCATTGTTCGTGGCTACTCCAAATTTTATGATGCAATATTTTGAGTTGCTGCGGATTATGGAGAAGCAGGAGCTTTTCTGCATTGCTTAATGCCTCTGGCCCTTCGTTCAAAGCTTTTTCTATGAGCACACTGCACGCTGCAGAAGGGTGTTTTCGTTGTCGTGTTAAGGACATATGCAAAGAAAGAACCGCATGAATGACAGTTGCGCGAATAAAGCCTGCCTTGGTTTTGTTGTGAAGTGGTAGGTCAAAAGGGGTATATTGGGGCGAGTGTAGGTTTTTTTCTAGGTTTTTAAGTTCATGGCATGGTTGTGTGTCTGGTGGTGTTAAAAAGAGGCCTAGGTTGTGTACATAGTTACCAAGGCTTACCTTACTTGCAAGAACAGAAAGGGGGATGGACAGCATAAGCCCAAGAGCAACAGGTGAAAACCAAACAAAAAATTCAGGATTCGCCAAGTACATAAACCAGCCCCAAACGCCACCAATGACCGTTCCCCACCAGTGAAAACGCAGAGCATCACTCCATGATGTACCTGTATCTTCGCGGTTTTGTGGATTCCAACTAACTGTGCGGCCAAGAAGAGAGCTGATAACAAAAGCACTATGAAAGAGCATGCGTACAGGAGCTAAAAAGGTGGAAATAATTATTTCACCAAGTACACTAAGACTCATTTTGCAACATCCGCCAAAGGCTTTGGACCATCCTTTTACACACATAAGAGCAATGACAAGAATTTTGGGTAAAAAGAGTAGGGCTGCTGTACAACTTAATAACGTTAACAGCCAATGCGGAAAATATTGAGGCCAATTGGGCAGTAAACTTACTTCACTTGGAAAATATTCCGGCACAATAAAAAGCTCCATAATGACAAGAGCAGAACTTGCTATGAGTAATAATAGCCATAATAGTGCAGAAACATATGACATTATGCCATTGATAAATAGCGCTCTATGGGTTGGGAAAAAACCACGGGCAAAGAGAAGGCGGCTATGCTGTAAATTGCCTTGGCACCAGCGCCTATCACGTATGAGCTCATCAATAAGGCTTGGCGGTGTTTGTTCAAAGGATCCTTCCATATCATAGGCTAACCAAACACCATAACCGGCTCTGCGCATGAGAGCTGATTCTACAAAATCATGACTTAAAATTTCACCGCCAAGAGGAGCCTTGCCAGAAAGTTTTGGCAATTGGCAATGTTTCATGAAGGGGGCAATGCGGATAATGGCATTATGCCCCCAATATTGTGTATTACCAAGGCGCCAAAAATTCAGACCAGCAGCAAATACTGGCCCATATAAATGGTTGGCAAATTGTTGGGTTCTTGCCAACAAAGATGTACTTTTGATGATTTTTGGTGGCGATTGCACAATGCCCACATGGGGATTGTGTTCCATAATTTGCACCATTCGTTTAAGACTTTTGGCAGTCATAAGGCTATCTGCGTCAAAAACAACCATATAGCTATACTGCTTTCCCCAGCGGCGACAAAAGTCTGCTATATTACCGCTTTTTCTTTTTAAATTCATCTTTCTATGGCGATAAAAAATGCGATTGTGCGCTTTTTCTGTAACGCATAGATTGTACCATGCTTCTTCTTCATGTATCCAAGCATCGGCCTTGGTGGAGTCACTTAAAATATAAATATCAAAAGAGTTTTCAATATGTTCTTGGCATAATGATTGATAAAGAGTTTTTATGCCGGCACAAACGGTGTGCGCATCTTCGTTATAAATAGGAAATAAAAGAGCTGTTCGAGTATTTTCATCCAAGCAGCTATCTTCTGCAACTGTGTGTTGTAACGAATACATATCATTTTTGCGTAAGATAATGGCTATGCCGGCCATAAAGCTCCAAAACCCTAGTGAAATCCAATAAAATAAGATGGTAAATAATGCGCATGAAATAAATAATAGGGGCAACCATGTTGTTTCTGCAAGAAGAGAATAGAGCATTAACCCAGCAAGTAGAGAGGGTAAGAGCGTTAAGGGGATAAGCATAAGTCTGCGCAAAGCAACGGTATGCTCCCACGGTTCTTGAGGGGCTTTGGATACGTGTGTATCTGAAGAAGATATGTTTTGCTTTGATTTTTGGCAGATTTTTTGCCAAATTCGTTGTAATATATTATGCTCAAAACCTTCTGGAAGCATGGTGCTTTTGTTTAGTGGTGGAGTGTTTTGAAGTTTTTGCCCATGCTGTGTGGTAATACTAAAGGGAATATTTTTTTCAGTAAGTAATTGCTGAAGGGTGTGCATACTGTGCTGCATATAGGATGTGCAACTGGGGGTAGCGTCAGCTTTTTGCAATGCTTCAAGTGCCAAGGCAACACTTTCTGTAGGGGGCAGGGGAATGCCCTTAGTGTAGAGCAATACTCTATTACGCGCATGATAGTGTTCTGCTGGAATAGTTGAGAGCATAGCAACATTATTTTTCACAGTGTTTGCCATATCTTTAGGGGAAAGAGATGTATTTTGTCTCATAATGTCACGTCATATTGCCAAATTTCTGTGATGGCATTTGGCAAATTTTCTCCGCGTTTAAGGTGTGCTTTAAAGCGTATAGATTTGGGTGAACGTGCAGGAATAAGCGTTTGTACAATACTTTCTGGTTCTGGTAAAAGAACAGAAAAAATCAATCG
Source organism: uncultured Desulfovibrionaceae bacterium (assembly GCA_964371825.1). Classification (GTDB taxonomy): domain Bacteria; phylum Desulfobacterota; class Desulfovibrionia; order Desulfovibrionales; family Desulfovibrionaceae; genus CAYJAD01. Next base: position 8,826 of record CAYJOQ010000027.1, on the reverse strand, counting down.
CCACCCACCATTTTCGGTATTTTTTACCAAATGCTTACTTAAGAGTTCTACATCTTTTGGTAACTCAAGAACGCTCGTTAACCCTGTATTTGCCGGTAATGCCTTTAATGATTCACTGACAAAATCTACCCAAAAGGTACATGTATTTTCATCTTCATTGCGCAGAATTATTTTTGTGGAGGTAACCTTTCCTAAAATATGTGGGTTTGCTCCGGGGGGCATCCAATAAAGCGTATATGCATATGCGATGTTTGTTTGCGGTGATTCTTGGGTAAGGGGAGTAAGGTTGTCAGGTACCCAAAATAATGCAATATTGTTGTGCCTATCACTACGGGTGGGTATTTCTATCAGTTCAATATGCCCTGCACCCCATGTTCCCTTAGGTTCTACCCATAAGGATGCACGCGTATCAAAGTTAGCTGTAGGATCTTGAAATGTTTTGGGATCAATATTTCTTTGAATAAGGCCAAAGCCAGAGGGATTGTTATTGCTAATATTAGTAATAGTTAGGCGTTTAGGGTTGTGTAATGGGCGCCAAGTCCAGTTTTTTTGGGCATCACTATACAAAAAACCATCAGAGCTGTGTGCATTGCTATGCTGCGTTGTATGAAAATCTCCATTGTATTTAGATGAAAAAAACATACTTGCAAGCGGAGCTATACCAACTTTTTGTACAGTATGTTCTTCGTTGCGAGGGTATAATTGACAGTGTACATCCATAATGGTGGAAGTGCCTGGGTGTAGTATAAAGCTAAAGGCTCCTGTCATGCTTGCAGAGTCCATAAGTGCATAGAGGGTAATGGTTTTGGCATCTTGTTGGGGTTTTTCTATCCAAAAATGTGTAAAGCTAGGAAATTCTTCACCTTCTTGTATTGCTGTGTTTAACGTAATACCTCGTGCAAAAACACCGTCTTGTGCATCACGTCCAAAACCTCGAAAAAAAGTAGCCCCTATAAAGCTTGCTATAGGCTGTGGTGCATTATGCTGTTGTAAGGGAAATAAGATGCGAAATCCTCCTGCTTCAAAGTGCGAAGGAAAATGTTTTAACAAAGCAATATTAGGTGCTGTAAACATATCTCGTGTTACAGATAGAGGTTTTGGGATGTTTGCTTCGATAATGAAAATTTTTATGGGGTCTTGTAAAAGAAATCCCGGGGGGAGTATTTCTATAGTAAAGGGTAGATTTTCATTGTTCCAAATATGTGCCTGTGGCCTATGGTGAATGGTTGCCCATTCTTCAGATTCAAGCTCATGGTGTAGGTGGTCTATCAGCTCATGATGTTGTTTTTTGTATGGTGATTTGGCTAATTCCTTGGCTAATTGTTGTACATGCTCAAAGATATATGTTGCCGTGTTCGTTGTTGCCTTTGCAGATATGCTTTGTGTGTTTATAGCAAGTGCTTTTACTGGGCATAGTGTAAGTATGCAACACATAAACAAAAGCAATGCAGCCATTGCTTTAAAGGTATCTCGCATAACGATATAATATGTATAAGATATTTTTTGTGAAGTAACCATGGGCTTTATGTTAATATAGGCGCACAGGCAAAGAATATTTTTTGTGATTCTTTGTTGTGAGCGTTAGTGTGAATGTGGTAGTTGTTGGGGGTACACATTGGGCAAAGTCTATGCTGTTTCTTCCCTTATGCGCCAATACAGTTTGTGTAAGCACAAGGTTTTGTGCATGGTCAAAAAGTTCTAATTGAACCAGGCCTTGTTCGTGCACCCAATAGGGAATGTGATATTTACCTGTATCTGGATGACGGCGAATATCATAGGGTTCTAATTGATATTTATTAGATTTCCATGTAAGGGCTTGTATTACTTCTGGGAATCCTTCTTTATGTTTTGGTTTGCCAATGCCGGCAATGGTAAGGGCTTTGCGAATTTGCGCATCTTGCATAAAAAGTCGCCATAAAAGTTTGGTTCGGTAATTTTCTACCATACAGACCATGGGTAATTGATTAATACCAAGATAATCCTTGCTATACCATGCATAACGCAAGCTAAAGGCATCATATGGCCCCCAAGGCCCCCACATAGTATCTTTATATTTTCCGCGTAAGGCTTCTAACACTTGCATAGAATAGTGAGGAGTGTAGGGCATTGATGCAAGGGCAGCCGTTGGAGCTACTGTGGCGCGATCTTTTTTAGGCTCATTGGCAGCATAGCCATGTTTGACCTTGCTTGCTGTTAATCCCCAATAATCTTGCGCATACTTGTTGGCAGTAGGGGCAGTATACAGACTATAGCCACGATTACTTAAGGTGTGTTTGACGTTGCGCACAAAGTAGCCGTCTTCTACATATGTATCTGCCATATCGTATGGGTTAAGGCCAATAAAGGAATATTGCGCCAAAAAGAGCGGACCGCCACCAAAAAGGCTTGCTTGGATGGTGTAGCCGTACACCGTTTTGGGTTTATAGCCTTGCCCTGATGTCCAGTAATCATAGGTTGTACGGCTAATGGCATGGGTTGGCGAGGCCAGAGCAAGAATATATACAATAAGGCATTCATTGTTGCCTAATATTTTTAAACTTTGAGAAAAGCCCTTTTGTGCATTCCAATGCCAATAAAGGCCATTTTCTTCGCCGTTTGTAAACCAATTCCAATCAATATCTTGCCAAATTTCTGTGATAGCTGCACGTAAATCTGCTTCGATACCTGGGCCATTAAAGTATTGTCGTGCAAGCAAAAGCCCTTGCATGAGTAGCGCTGTTTCAACTAGGTCAGCTCCGGTATCACTAGCGCTAAAGGGGATAATGTGGCCTGTTTCTCCATGTAACCAATGGGGAAAGGCGCCGTGTAGTTGTTTACGGGGGCTTTTGTCGCGTAAAAAAAGTACAATATTCATAAGGCGATGCATGGCTTGTTCGCGAGAAACCCAACCGCGTTCTACAGCACTGATAAGTGCTGCAACGCCAAAACCGGTGGCACCGGTGGCTACGGGGGTTACATCCCAATGAAAGGTAGCTTCATAGACCATGCCAGAAACAGGATGGCTGTGTTCCCACATATATAAAAATGCATCGTGTTGTAAAGAATCAAGGTGCTGGCGATCTGTCAAATATGCATCGTCTGGAACAAAGGGAATAGAGGGAACAGGGGTTGAAGATGCTGCTGCTAGGTTGTTTTGTGTAGCGTGCGCATACAGGGGTACAAAGTATAAAGCTAAAAAAATGCTCATACAATAAATGAAAAATATATGTTGCTTATTCATAAAATCTATGGATGCTTGCTATAATGTTGCTCTATGAATGAAATTGTGCGATGTCGTATATAATGAGGATGTAAGCTTTTTTATGTTGAAAATTACAAATCATATTGCATAACTGATTGTGTTTAACGCAGACTACTATACTCAACACTGAACAACGCATTTCCATGTTTTGTTCAAAAAGGCACGCCCGCTCCAAATGCCGCTTTGCGGCCGCCAGAAGCAAGTTCTGGCTCATTTTACGGCACGCAAAATTTTTCTTGCAGAAAATTTTTGTTAGTCAACACGTGAAAAACAGGTGCAATAGTGTCGATAAATTGCCAAAAAGTCGCATTGCATGCTTTGTTTTCAGCAATTTTTCTGTGACCTGTTAAGGGGTGAATGCCTGTAGTTTACAATAGCCTGTATAGTTTTTCAGTGCTGACTACTATACTCTTTGTGGAAGTAGTAACTGCGTTATGCCATTAACATGCGCCATAGGCTCTAGTCAAATGCTAAGAATGTTATGACATTGAAGAAAATATGGTATTGCAAAAAAGAAAAGCTCCCTATTCTTTATAAAGAATAGGGAGCAAGAGTATGGTGTTGTCTTAGGTGGGGGTGTTTTCTAACATGGTTTTGGCTATCATTATGGCCGTTTCGCTTTGACTGTCGGTAAAGGTTTGGAAGTCAACACCATTATGTGTTGTCACTTCACCTTCTGTCCAATTGTTACCAAGAGAAATGGTACCATCATCAGCCTTGCTTACACCCTCAAGATTATTAATGGCTTCATCAGCAGACTTGGCATTATTCACGTCGTTATCGTTACTGAATATAAACATTTCAGCATTGCTGGCATTGTTTAAAATTTCAGTCATATCAACATTATCCATAGAGCCTTCAGCCATGACAATGTCAAAGCCTTCACCAGTATCTATGGAGCCGCTTAAAGTATCGGAGTCAACCTTGATAAGGTCGTTACCAGAGCCGGTTTTGAGGCCTTCAAAGTTTTTGATTTCCACACCGTCAACACCGCCAATATTAATTTCACCTGTCTTGCTATAATCAATAAAGGTATCATAATCATTGTCGTATTCAAAGGTGTCATAGCCTTCGCCGCCGTCAAGGTAGCCCTTGGCATTTTCTGTAAAGTTTACCACAGAAATAACATCGTTACCTTCACCGCCTAAGATGGTATTATTGCTACTTGCATCGGCGGTCATGCTTCCGTCAAAACTTAGTGTATCATTACCATCACCAAGGTTGATAACGTTTTCACCATCAACATTAGCGGTCATGCTGCCTTCTATGGTTATGTTATCGTCGCCTTCGCCAAGATCAATGCTATTGGTACCGCCTCTATAGGCACTAATATCACCGTCAATGGTAACTGTGTCATCGCCGGTACCCATTTTAAAGTCATTGGTGCCGCCATCAAAGGCATTTAAGGCATCACCTTCTTTATTATAGGTATCAGTTGATCCCCAGCCGCCGCCATAGGTATCGTAATTTTTGATATGTAAAGCATCATCACCGCTACCAAGGTCAACTTCATTGACTCCTGTTGACTTGGAAGCTTCAAAGGTATGCTCAGTGTACTTTGCATCGGTACCGTGAGCTATGACAACGTCATTACCTTCGCCGCCATGAATAATGTTTCTTCCTCCATCTGCGTCTACTTCGCCCTCAATGCGGAAGGTATCATCTCCACTGCCAAGGTCTACTTTATTAAAGGTTTCAGTGGAGTCTGAAGGTGTTTTATCTCTGGCAGCCATGGCAAACTTGAAAGAGCCTATGCCATCTGTGGTGAGAGTCATGCTATCGTTACCCGAACCAAGGTCAATGGTATTTTGTGCATTATCTCCTTCAGCCTTTAGGCCTACAACTCCTGAAGTGCCTGCCTTGGTGCCTACAGAGTGCATATTCAAAACATCATCACCGCTACCAGTGTCAAGAGTTACTGAATTATTGCTTAATGATACAACGTTATATGCATGAGCACCTGTTGTTTGGAAGTTAAGAATATCATCACCGGCACCTGTATCAATGTTTGCATCATAACTATTGCCAACAGCGCTACCAAGGTTAGTGGCATTGGTTTTGTTTTCTACACTGTTTGTATCGACAACCATACCTTCAATAATATCAACGCCATCAGTGCCGGTAATACTGTCTACGTCAGCAGCTTTATTAAAATAACTGTAGCTAAATTCTGTTTCGTCTTGGGCAAGCAGTTCATCTGCATTGTTTTTGATTTCAACAGAAGTGCTGATACCATTGGCTATTTTTATTTCTCCGCTGGCATTATCAATAATGTTATCGCTAGGAATATTTACAGAATACGTATAGGTGCCGTCTCCATTGGAGGTAGCAATGGCGTCATACATATTACCTTCATATTCTAGTTGTACGGTCATGGTGCTTGGTTCACCTGTTGTGTCAATGGTTGCAACAGTGCCTGTGACTGTGACCATATCAACGTTTTCTGTATCACCTTCAGGATTCACAAAACCGCGTACAGAGTCGATGGTTATATCCACAACAACAATACTATTTTCTACACTGACTGTTGTTTGTGCGCTATCTCCGTCTGCGTCGGTATATTGAATGGCAAAACTGCCGTCTCCGGAACCATTACCTTGTATACTATACTCACCGGTATCGTTGTTTATATTTACAAAGCCCCAGTCAAATTCATATGTTGTGGTGCCATCTTCAAATTCGATAATTTCGTTGGCGCCAAGCACACTAAATTGACCACCTTCATTGTCAGCACCTGTAGTGAAATAATCAGATGCTTGCTTTGTAGAGGTATCACCAGCCTTAGTTTGAGGATTTTCTCCCTCTTGGGTAATGTTTACAGTGTCGTCAACAACATGCACAGAAGCTTGCCCAGCAGTGGTGCTGCCGTCAGCATCGGTTACACTGAAATTGAAGTTGAGTTCATTATTGGTTTCTTGGCCTTCGCTGTGGTTAAGGCTTTCACGCAACTCTACAGTATATTCACCGGAAACAGGGTCCATAGTAACAGTAAGCACTTCTTCGTCACCAGCCATACCTTTAAGCTCATTGCCATCGCTTACCCAAGTAATTTCAACGCCGTCGCTGGTTTGTAAGTCTGGTTGGCCTTCACTATCCCAGGTAAAGGTGCCTTGGCCGTCACTACCATAGTCTAACTCTACTTGTCCTGTGGCTGTTTCGCTTGTGCTTTCGGCATCTGTGCCATCTGCAAGACCAGCCTCAAATACTTCAGCAGTACTTACTTCATGTACCGTTGGTGCATCGTTGCCGGCAATGGTAAGGTTATGACTTTGCGTATCGCCATCACCATCAATGCTGCCAAGTTCAATATTTATTTGATCGCCAAATGCTTCGTGTTGGTAAATGGTCCAATTGCCATCATTATCAACACTGGCACTAAAGTAGTTATTACCTTGCGCATCGGTAGCTGTAACAACGTTATTTTCTATCGAAAGAGTTAAGGTAGTTCCGTCACTGAGGGTAAGGCTATTGTTACCTTCAATGCTTGAATTACCATTGGGGCTGCTTGTGAAAAGCACACTGCTTTCACCAATGCTGATGCTTTCAAAATGTGCAGAACTAAGACCATCGGCACCGCCATCAATCTGCCCTGTGCCTTGGCCTACAACAGCATTGGCATATGCAGAAAAGTCCACCTCATTTAAAACAAAATCAGATCCATTGGTTGTAGGAATAATACGAATTTCATCAAAGGGTACTGTGAGCGTTGAGGTGTCGAAATTTTCGTTAGTGTCGCTAGATCCTGCAATTTGTTGTGCTGTATAAACGAGTTCTCCATTATGGAAAAATTCTATGGTGATATATTCTGTGTTAGTATCAGCAGTGTTTTGTCCTTCTTGGCATAGGCATGAAAAAGACAAGTCTACACCATAGGCAGATTCACCTTCAGGTAGGGTAATGATAATGGCCTCGGTTGTAACGGTGCCTGAGGTAAAGTCCCCTTGAATATTGCCAACCTCATAGTCTGCACTGCCACCTTGCCCTTTAATGCCAATACCATCACCATAATCTATACCGGAGGCAGTAGAATTATCTACACGCCAGCCAAGTTCAAGGCCATCAACATTTTGGTCAACACTATGACCAGCATCGGTGTCATATTTTACAATGGCTGCAGAAATAGTAAAGCCTTCTACATTCAAGGTAGACTTGTCAGCGCTTTGGTTGTCATAAAATTGCACATTCCAGCCACCGCCATTATAACTAAAGTCAGGATTTGCTTCTGCATTGGGCATGAGTGCATTTTGTAAGGTAGAGCTATCAGCACTGCCGGCAAAAATGTTTAAATCAGAGGGTGTAGAATTTTGTGCAAGGTCAATGGTAACATCTTGTGCCTCAGTCACATCATCTTGAATTTCAACACTTACAGAACCCTGAGCACTTTGTCCGTCACTGTCTGTGATAGTAAAGCCAAAATTTAAGTCTTCGCTATCACTACCTTGTGTATCATGCTCTATAGATTCTTGTAATTCTACGGTATATTCACCAGTATAATTACCATCTTCGCCTTTTTCCATGGTTACAGATATAACTTCTTTACCGTCAGCTGTACCTGTAAGCACATCGCCGTCTACAGACCACGTTACTTCTGTGCCATCAGAGGTGGTAATATTTGGTTGATTTTCACTATCCCATGCAAAAGAACCTTGTCCATCCAAACCAAAATCTAGTTCAATGTGGCCTGTGGCAGTGTCACTTGTGCTTTCGGCATCTGTTCCGTCAGTTAAAGCTGCCTCTGAGACTACAGCTGTAGTTGTAACGTTACCAACTTCAGGGGAGTCGTTTGTGTCCATAGAATGTTTAACAGAGTCACCATCACTGTCGGTAAAGGTGATTTCTACTGTTCTTTCACTATCGTCATGTTGGTAGGATACTTCCCAATTTTCATTGTCGGTACTTGTCATGGTTACGTCGCCAATGGTAATGGTATAGGTCTCGCCATCATAACTTGAGCTAATATGTGGAGGATTCCATGCATACTCTGGTATTTCTAATGGTTCCCATTGGTTCGTTTCACCATTCCAAATAACACCATAATCTGTGGTGCCGCCGCCTTTTAATGTTATGGTAGCACCGTCCATGTCTCCACCAAAGTCAACAGCGATATTGGCAGAAGCCGTGTTGTTGCTAACGTTGAATTCTGTGTCGGAACTTGTATCAATCTCTGGGGCAGAGTCGTCAACAGTCACCGTAACTGTGACAAAGCTTTTATTGCCACTGTTGTCTTCAATGGGAATTTGTACATCAATGGTAGCGCTGTCGCTATTGGCATCATGTTGATATGCTTCGTTTTGCGTAAATACCAACTCTCCGGCTTCATTAAGGCTAAAACTACCAAAGGGATTATCTGCATCACCAGCCACGACAGTATCACTAATGGTATAAAATGCATCCTCTGGAAGAGTAATGCCCTCAACAACAGTTTGATTGGCCATATTATCATCATGGGAAGACACAGAACCTGTAAGGTCGCTACCTGCTTCAGTGCCAATTTCAGTATCTACATCGTAATTTTTTTCGGTGGAAGCGTTGGTGGTATTACCAGCTGCATCAGTGGTGGTAACTGAGGCGCTAATAGTGCCATC
>CAYJOQ010000026.1:0-19642 GCA_964371825.1 uncultured Desulfovibrionaceae bacterium | reverse complement strand
CGGGCCGCAAGTAACAAAGATGCAGATGTCAGGCCTTTAAAACGCCCCTGCTAGGCTGGTGGATTCTTACTGCTCCTAAAAAATTTTCCTACAATTTCCTAAAAACACATTGCGGTTGCGTTGAGTTGTTCGCAGTAAAAATATGCGTATTTTTTTCTTTGCACTTTATAGCAACACCACGTATGATTTTATATATAATTAATCAAACCAGAACTTGCTTCTGGCGGTCGCAAAGCGGCACTTGGAGGCAACGTGCCTTTCTGAACAGCACTTGAAAATGTGTTGTTCAGCATAAACTACGTTAATACGTTTATATTTTATATGTACTCAATAATCTATTACCCAAAAAGAGGCTTTTATGGATATTTTTGACGCCATATTTACCCGTCGTAGCATACGCAAATTTACTGATACGCCCATAAGTGATGCCCACATAGAACGTATTTTACAAGCAGCCATGGCAGCTCCTAGCGCGCATAATAAGCAACCTTGGAAATTTATTATTGTACGAGATAAAGAGCGCTTTGCAGGCATAGCCGAACGCAATCAATATGCACAAATGGCATTACATGCCTCTGTGTGCATTGCTGTATGCGCAGACACAAGACCAGAAGATTCAAGAATATTTTGGCAGCAAGATTGTGCTGCAGCCATTCAAAATATGTTATTGGCAGCTCGTGGCCTTGGTATTGGCAGTGTTTGGACAGGCATATACCCCAATGAAGAGCGTGCACAAGCGTTTTCTGAATTTTTTGCTCTTCCACAAGGTGTAATACCCATTGGCATCGTGGTATGCGGATACCCCGATCAACCCTTCAAAACTCGCGATACCTACGATACAGGAAAGATTTTTTACGAAAAATGGGACGAAAGCACCGAGAAATAATAACAGATACGTAAGCACATCTGAAAAATGTGTTGCTCAAAAAGGCACGGCGGCTCCACATAGCCCTTTGGGGCCGCCAAAAGCACATTCTGGCTTATTTTGCGCTCTTTTCCTTATGCGCACTAACCCACGGAACCTTAGGACAAAAGCTCTTCATTTCGCAATCTGCACACAAAGGCTTTCGCGCATCGCACACATGGCGACCAAACCACACCATACGATGGTTCACATTGCCCCATTCATCACGAGGGAAAATACGCATTAAATCTTTTTCAATAATAAGAGGATTATTGCTTTTTGTGAGTCCCAAGCGAAAAGCTATGCGCCCCACATGGGTATCTATGGCTATGCCTTCATTAATGCCAAAGGCTGTCCACAGAACGACATTGGCTGTTTTTCTTGCTACACCGGGCAGCGTTATAAGTTCATCTAAGGTTTGTGGTACCATGCCTCCATAGTGGCCTACAATTCTTTGCGCAGCTGCAACTATATTTTTAGCCTTATTACGAAAAAATCCCGTTGAGCGAATAACTTCTTCTACCTTTTCTATGGGAGCCACAGCAAGGGCTGGAGCATCTGGCCAAAGTTCAAAAAGCTTAGGCGTTACCATATTCACACGGGCATCAGTACATTGCGCCGAAAGCACTACAGCAACCACCAATTGCCATGGCGTTGCCGCAAACAAATGGGTTTGCGGCTCGGGGTATTTTGCGGCAAGAACTTCTTGCACAAGTGCTGCTCTTTTTTGTATATTATTTTTTTGACTCATACATTTTATGCTCCTTACAACACACGAGGTTCCCATGTATCTTGTCTATACAACCTTTGCCTCTATGCAAGAGGCCCAAGAGCTTGCACAATATATGGTAGAACAAAAATTAGCCGCTTGTGCCAATATTATTCCTCATATATTTTCCATATATCACTGGCAAGGCGTTTTAGAAAAAAGCGAAGAATGCCTTTGTTTTTTTAAAACCAGCCAAGAAGTTTTTCCTGCACTGAAAGAAACCCTCGAAAACATGCATAGCTATGAAGTGCCTTGCATTGTGGCTATGCCTTTAAGCGAAATTTCCACCGCATATGGCGCATGGCTTAAGGAACATATATTAGAGCCAACACAATTAAGTATGAACGCCAATTCCAATAAAGGCTAATCCACTTGAATATCGTATTGTTCTATTTTATCGGTTACTGAGCTTATCAGCATGGCCATGGTGGCTGAAATGAGCGCCAAAGCCCTTGAAGGAACATCTTCTATATTTTCAATATCATACACTTTTTTGAAGAAAAATTGTGGACAATGCTTTTGCTCTTCCTTCCCGAGAATTTCCATATAATGGGCAAAATGCGTATCTACAAAAGCTTTTGCTTCTTCCTTAGGTATGTGACGAGAGCTTAATAAGGTTCGCGTGCTGCGCAAGTAATCCACAAGCACACTGTTTGGTGCATGCACCATAAGCGAAGTGACAATGGCAGCATGCACAAAACCAAACCATTCACGCTGAAACAATTCGTGCGAGCTTACAAGACCACATGATTCCATTTGAGCAATAAGACTTTGTATTTGCTCTATTTCTGTATTAAGAGAAAAGAGAATACAGGCAGCATCGACGGCTTGTGCACGGCTAAGTTTTCTAGGTGACATGAAAGGCTCCTTTTATGACAAACATTACCAGAAATGCGCATACATGCTCTTGTTTCTGGTGATTTTCAGTGCTTAAGAAAATAGTAGCAAGCATCACTATACATAGCGCCCATAGCGCATTTACGTATTAGCGTATAGATTGCCTCATATGGTACATTGGTGCATATATTCTTTATAACCTGCTTTTCGTAATATACATGCAGGACAAGCATCACAACCATAACCCCATATATGACGCGTTTGCCTTTGGCCTGTATAGCAAGTATGGCTTTGTTCCACTATAATGTCTACAAGTGCTTTGCCGCCTAAAGCTTCTGCCAATTCCCACGTTTGACACTTAGTTATCCACATAAGCGGTGCGTGCACGCGTATTTTTGTATCCATTCCTATATTTAAAGCCACTTGCATGGCCTTGATGGCATCATCTTGACAATCAGGATATCCTGAACTGTCTGCTTCACACACACCCATAACAAGATGTTCTATGCCTTGTCCATATGCAAAAGCTGCCGCCATATTTAGAAAAAGAAGGTTACGTCCTGGCACAAAGGTGCTTGGCACCCCCCCCTCATTTTGTGCAATGGGTACATCTGCTGTGAGGGCATTGCTTTCTATATATTGAAAAAAATTTGTATCAATAACAGTGTCTGCCCCTAATTTGCCCTGCCAATGTGTGTCTATGGCAGCTATTTGTTCACGTAATGGAATACGACACGCCATTTCTATTTCATGCCTTTGCCCATAGGCAAAACCTAACGTTTGCACATTGGCAAAATGCTGCAAAGCCCAAGCTAAGCACGTAGCAGAATCTTGACCTCCAGAAAAAATAACTAAAGCTTTTTTGTCTGTAAACATACGCTACCTTGTATTTTTATATTCATTTATAACACTTAGACCATTACACACAAGAACGTAACCTTGTATATAATTCTTTACTTTATATATGCATATTCTTTGTATATAAAGACGTATAACTTTTGATGCAGTAATGCCTACTCTGGCAACAAAAATCAAAAAAAGTTGTGCAATGCGTTGGCAATAAGAATGCATGTGCAGGTAGCTTATGTCAAATAATGCTCATAGATGCAATATGCATACTACACACGCAATATTTTACCAACAAAGAAGACCACTACATAATTATTTTCAAAAATACTTATTATATAACCTCTTGGAATAGCCATGCACAAACAAACAACACTTCAAGCAGCAAAAGCATATGTGCGTAGTCTGCAAAATTATGATTGGCAAAATGCGCCGTTGCACAATGCTCATATTCACAATTTTCAAGAAACAGTAGTACATTGCTTTAACTCATCCATGCCTACACAAGAGCAAGGACGCCCTGAACATGTTGATATCTCACTTGAAAAAGTGCAACAATTGTTGTTAGCCCATGAAAATGAAAGCATCTCAATGAGTATTGATATCGTATGCATTGCCAATGCAAAGCTAGACCAAGAAGGGGTGCAAATGGCGCGTATTTGCCAAGAGCAAGGACAAGCATTTGTCTGCGTGCAAGGGTGTACAGGCTGTTGTCATCATCTTGTCATGTGTGAAGAAGCAGAGGCCTTACGTATAGCAGGATACCTCCATGCGCATACACAGATAAAGGATGCGTTCTTGCATAGATATGCGCTATGGGATGCACAAACAAAATCTTTTCGTGCGTCCTATATGGCTTGGGCCAAGGAATTATATACCCACGGGCATGATAATGGAACACACAGCCTACACGAGTATGCACATCCCTGCCCTTTTCTTAATGCGCAAAATTTATGCAGCATATATGCTGTACGCCCTTATGGTTGCCGCAGTACTGTTTCGGTTAACGCCCTTTGTGCGCAAGCACAAGGCGAATTTTCCGGAAAACACACCATACAATACAGTTTATTTACAGGCCATCATCTTATGCGCAAAGCGCTTATGCATATGTGCCAAAAGGGTATTTTCTCCACTGAGCCTTTGAGCTTGCCTGAAATTATTTATGAATTATTATGCGAAAAAGAATAAGAAGAAGATTAAGAAATCACAACCATATATACACTTGCCCATGAGCAATGCAAGAAGGGGAACTTTTTAATGTTGAAAAAGCTCCCCTTCATATATACGTCAACAAGCATTGCCCAAAAAGTCGTATTACATGCTTTGTTTACGGCAATTTTTCTAGGTTGGCCCTTGTATATTACGTGTACAATTACAAACAGTTGTTTAGTTTTTCAGTGCTGAATACTTTACTCAACACTGAGCATTCAATCATGCAGAATTTTATTCCAGAGCAAAAAGGGCTGCTTCAAATACACCTTCAGCCAAGGTGGGATGCGCATGTATGGTTTTAGCAACATCTTCAATACTTGCTCCTATTTGCAATGCTAAGGTAAGTTCTGCAATGAGATCTGTGGCGTGAGCGCCCACAATATGTGCCCCTAAAAGTTTTTTACTTTCTTCTTCATACACCAGCTTAAAAAATCCTGCTATTTCACCCATGGCATGAGCCTTACCAAGTTCACGCATTTGGAAGGTGCTACTTGCAACGGCAAAACCTACCTCCTTGGCTTGCTCTTCACTAAGACCAACACACCCAACTTCTGGCGTTGTGAATATGGCAGAAGGCACAGCTGTATACTCCATGCTTACTTCATGCCCTAGCATATGCTGCACAGCGCAAAGCCCTTCCATTGTAGCTACGTGAGCAAGCATTATGCGCGAAGGGCCAAGGGCATCACCAACAGCATATATACCAGAAACAGATGTTTGCATCTGCGCATCGGCCACAATCCAACCTTTGGCATCAACTTCCACACCAACGTTTTCAAGATTAAGACCTTCAATATGTGCCTTGCGTCCAACACTTACAAGCACGGCGTCCATGACAATTTCTTGTTCTTTACTTTGTGCAGCACTGTGTTTTTCTAAAAAAGGTGAAGGGGCAAGTACCCCATGCACCTTACCGTCAATAACACGTACATCTTTAAGCGTACGCCCAACTTCACATATAATTCCGTGTTTTTTCATTTCTTTTTGTAAAAGTTTACTCACATCATTATCTACACTTGGCAGAGGCAATACTCTTTCAAGCCCTTCAACAAGGGTAACTTTTGCGCCAAATGCATTATATATAAAAGCCATTTCGCAGCCTATAACACCGCCGCCCACAATGCATAAATGCTCAGGAATATTTGTAAGAGCAAGGGCATCATCGCTGTCTAAAATATGCGTATGATCAAAAGTCAGCCCAGGAAGTTCTATTATTTGTGACCCTGTGGCCAGTAATATTCTATCTGCTTCTATAGTAGTCATTTCGCCGGCATCATCTTCCACTTGCACAACTTTTTGTGGATCTGAAGCAAGGATTTTTCCTTTGCCTTGCAGATATGTAATTTTTAATTTTGCACACGTTTTTTCAAGGCCTTTACGCAATATGCCGCACACCTTTTCTTTACGCTCTACAACCAAGGGCATATTCAAGGTGATTCCTTGTGAGTCAATGCCATATTCTTGTAGACGCAAAGCTAATTCTAAGGCCTCTGCTGAAGCTTTTAAGGTTTTTGTTGGAATGCACCCATAATTAAGGCACACGCCACCGAGATATTTTTTTTCCACAAGAGTTACCTGCATACCTGCTCGAGCAGCTGCAAAAGCGGCTGCATAGCCACCAGGGCCTCCACCAATAACAACTAAACGTAGGGACATATATTCTCCTAAAGGTTTACGTCTTTTTTTCAATATTTCATAATCAATACATGAAAAAGCAAAAAATTGCCAGAAATCTGTGCTCAGCACCGTTATTTCTGGCAATTTCAATACGCATGATTTTTTTTACATCTTTAGCAATTGTATAATTCTCATTCTACGAATATTTTTTTGTCAGCCGTAGCTGTTTGTTCTTCAGAATCATGTTGCAAATGTAATACTTCATGCATAATCCAATGCATTAACGGAGGTACAGTATCTTTATCTGTTGCAGGAAACCAATGAATCTGTGAGCTGCGTTTAGAAATTTGCTCCCAATGTGTGAATGAAAATCTTGCATCAATGCACTCTTTATCATCTGAAGGCGAAAAACCAAGGCATGTGGCCTTAAGCCATAGGGGAATTCTTCCAAGTACCTGGTCTTGTGAATTCAGCACCAAGAGCAAACACGCTTGTCCATTTTTTTCAAAATGGCAGGGCAAGGTTTCCATATGGTCGCGCACAAAGCGTAAACGAATACCATTGGCAGAAATGTATACAATATGAAAATCGCTGTCACCTTCTGGCTTAAACATGGCGTGGGCTTGCTTAAGAGTGCTAATTTCTGTGGGCATAAACAATGGTGAACTTGGAAATAACCACACAGAAGCCATGGCAACCATTTCAGGAGTTGGTTCCACCCGCAATGCATCTTGAGTTTGCGTATCACTCAAAATACTTGGGCGAATTATTTCTAAATACATATTCGACCCATCAATGCCTACACGATGCACAAAGCTTGCAAAATGATAATAAGATGTTACACCCTTGATGGTGAGTTGAAAATAGATGTCTACTGGTGCATTATCCCAGCCAACGGGCATGGATCCTTGCTGTAACTCTAAGGTAAGAATGGGTACAGCATCCTTATTATCTTTCTCTCCCTTAATTTCTGGTCTACTTTTAGCAAATTTTTCTTTTTGTTCTGGTGTTGCGTTATCGTTAGGTGCAGTAGATAATGTCAATCGGCAATACCCCTGCACATGCTTTTGCAATAAACCTTGTCGAGAGCAAAGAACATCAAAACGTGTACCCGACTCAGCGCACCTTTGTAAAATAACATCAATAAAATCATTATTATCAAGGGTCACAAGAAGAGGGTCAGTCTTGGTTTTTTTAAATTTCCCTAGAATATAAAAAACAATGAATAAAACAACAAAGATAAGTGCAAACCAAGTGTAATTTGTATTATCTAAAGCTGATTGGGGCGACCAAAACATGCTTCCATAGAGTGGACTTTTTTGCAACAATGTCATAGCACGTTTGGTAAGAGGCTGTTCTTGCATACGGTCCTCGTAGAGTAAAATTGTATTTTAACAAATAATACTTTTTTGTTACAGATACCACAACTTAACAGGCTTGCCAGCACAATTGTGCGTTAGCAATATTGCAATGCATTTGATAATTTTTGGGAAATATTCTACATGATACTACATTGTAAAGTTTTGAGCAATAACAAAATTGCAAGACCATAGCCATACACGGTTCAAAACTCTATAAAAATCCAATGATAACAATAAAAAACTTATAAATAAAGGTTATTATGTTCAGAACTGTCATTCTTATCTTAGCTATTTTAGGACCACTTTATGTATATAAACGCTGCATACACACATTACAACTATCCATACTTATTAAACTGTTACTACTTTCACTTTGCCTTCTGGCCGCATTTAAAATGCATATATCTCGCTATTTTTTCAATAGCCTTATCCCTGAAATTCCTTCGGTAGCATCTATTGCCTTTAGCTCTTTACACATTGTATTTATTATTACCTTGCTGCTTTTATGCATTACCGACAGCATACATGTGCTTTATGCAAGTGTGCAAAAAATTCAAGGGCATGGCTCTTTTCCTCTACTGCATAAATACACTAACAAAACAGCCTTAATATTTATATCTATAAGCCTACTCTTTTCAGGTTATGGCGTATATGATGGAGTGCGTGTGCCTCCTGTAGAGCATATAACCATAACCAACAGTCATGTGCCTGAAGACATAAAAAAACTACGCATAGTACAACTTTCTGATCTGCATATCAGCCCTGTTTTTAGAAAAAACTGGACAAAGGCGGTGGTAGATAAGGTTAATGCCCTTAATCCAGATCTTATTCTTATTACCGGAGATCTTGTTGACGGCAAGGTAGCCTTACGCACTGAAGATGTGGCGCCTTTACAAGAATTACGCGCTACCTATGGCGTATATGCGTGTCATGGTAATCATGAGTATTATCACCATATGCAAAGTTGGGATGAACACTTTACAAGCCTTGGAATTCAGATGCTTAATAACGCTCACACCACTTTGCAGATAGGTCAAAGCACTCTTGTGCTTGGTGGAGTTACCGATTCAAAGGGAGCCTCTCGCTATGGTTTAGAACCTTCTAATGTGGCAAAAGCTTTTGCCAATAGTCCTGAAGGATGGCGCTTGCTTATGGCTCACCAGCCTGATCTTGCCCCCGTAAGCGCTAAACATAACGTGGCAGTACAACTTTCAGGGCATACTCATGGGGGGCAACTCATGGGCCTTAATCTTATAGTTAAACGCGCCAATGGTGGTTTTTTATCAGGCCAATATAATCTTGGATATACACAACTGTTTGTGCATAATGGCACCGGACTTTGGCCAGGACTAACCTTACGCCTTGGAGTGCCATCATATATAGCGCTGCTATCTTTTGAATAATCAACCTTGAAAAGTGCGTTGTGAAATGAGAATACTATTTTGAGAGTCCTGCATAATTATTTTCCAATTTTATTTTTGTGCTTTTGCAATAAATTTCCTTAAGTTTGAAAATTTACTTGTGCAGGAGTCTTATTTTACAAAAAGCTAATACTTTTGTGCTATGCTGTGCGGTGGCAAGGTTTGTGTTATGCCTTGCCCATCCATGAGGCCAAGAAGCGAAGCTAGCTTTTCTTCAGTTCGTGCAAGTTTTTTTTCCAACATATCTAACTGCTTTTGCTGCATATGCAGAGCTTCGTGTAATTCTTTAAGATTTTTTTCTTGAAAATACTGACCTTCTTCCAGAAGATCTAGACGCTGCTGGTTGTCAGCCATGTTTTTTTCCTTTGGTATGTTTTTTCTGCTTTGTATTACTGTGGCATACTTCTCTTTCTTGGGAGGTATTTTTTTTATTTACGGCAGTATTTTTACGCAAATTAGGCATGAGAATACCATGTTGACGTAAACGCTGCGCATCACTTCTTGCCACAAATATGGGCTCTTTATTAGTATCAAGGCCTGTATAATACATGGCGGTGGCTATGGTTCCTGGAGTTGGTATAAAACACTGCACTTGTTGTGGTTTCCAGTGGCGCTCTTGTAACCATGCAGCCAAGGCATGCATATGCGCATCAGTACAGCCGGGAAAGGCACTCATAAGATAGGGAACCACATATTGCTCCCTCTGTGCTGCCCCGCTATGCTTTTGAAATGCCTGTAAAAACACTTCAAATACTTGCAAGGGAGGTTTGCGCATGTGATCAAGCACCTCAGCTACACAATGCTCTGGAGCTATTTTTAATTGCCCTCCAGTAAACTCTGTAGTGTACGCAAGCACAGCATCCGGTTCATGCATAGCAATATCTGCCCGAATACCGCTAGCTACACGCACATGTCGTATGCCGTCAAGACTGCGTATTTTTCGCAAAAGTTCTACATGAGCTTTTTGCGGAGTGACAAAAAAAGAGCATACCTTAGGATGACAGCACGAAGAGCGTTTACATTCTTTAGGATTTGTACATGAACCTTGCCACATATTAGCGGTGGGGCCTCCCACGTCAGAAATGCTTCCGGAAAATTTTTTTTGCTCTGTCATACGCTGTGCTTCTTGCAATATGGAGTGCGCAGAACGAGAAGAAAGCCGCCTGCCTTGATGTAATGCTAAAGAGCAAAAACTACAACCGCCTCCGCAACCTCGATGAGAAGTAATACTTGTGCGTAGCATTTCTACTGCCGGAATAGGAAGGGTATACGTTGGATGTGCTGCTCGCTGAAAAGGGAGAGAGTACAACATATCCATCTCAGCTTCGCTAAGCTTTTGTGCTGGAGGTGCCATAATCAGCGCACGTTTATCATACATTTGTATAGCATAGCCTGTGGCATTATGAACATGAGCTTCTAGTTGCAAGGTTGCGTCCATTAACAAGGATGCGTCCTCTTGTATGGCTTCATACGAAGGTAGGTGCACATGTATATCTTCAGCGGCTATATCTTGCGGTTTTCCCATCCACACGCTGCCGTGAACATGTGTTAAAGGCTCGCCATCACGACATCGAGTTGCCATTTCAAGAATTGCTCTTTCGCCCATACCATAAACAATATAATGGGCCTTAGCATCAAGCAGTATGGAACGGCGAAGAGAGTCTGACCAAAAATCATAATGGCTAATGCGCCGTAAAGAAGCTTCTATTCCCCCAAGAATTACAGGCACTCCCGGAAAAGCGCGTCGTGCAAGGTTGGTGTACACCACCGAAGCTCTATTAGGCCTTGCACCTGCTTGACCGCCTGGGGTATAGGCATCGTCATGGCGCTTTTTTCTAAAGGCTGTATAGTGTGCCAATTGAGAATCCAAAGCACCGGCAGTGACACCCACAAAGTAGCGAGGTCTTCCCATAGCCATTATATCTTCAGTATCTTGCCAGCGAGGCTGTGCACAAATGCCCACCTTAAATCCATGAGCCATGAGCCATCGACCTAATAATGCTACGCCAAAGGCCGGATGATCTACATAGGCATCACCGGTGATAAACAAAATATCCAATTCATCCCACCCTAGGGCATTCATTTCTGCCAAGGTCATGGGAAGGAATGGAGCTGCAGCTGCGTTAGCGATACATGTAGGTGAAGCGAGATATTTGTGTACAGGAGCGAATTTTTTTTTCATATTTTTTTGGCGTCCTGAAGTAGGCATTGGCGAAACTTCAGGACGCTTGTAGTAAATGTATTTAGTCAGCACTGAAAAACTATGCAGATCATCGTAATTACAAGCACTCACACCTTAAAAGATCACAGAAAAATTGCCGAAAACAAAACATGTACTGCGACTTTTAGCCGCAAAGCGGCATTTGGAGGCAACACTCTCGATAAATCAAGAGTAGGCGCAATTTATTTGCGCCGTTAAGCGATTGATTTTCGTGTCTTTCCGCTTGGCAGCTTTGCTGACAATAGCGGCTCAAACGCCACATAGTGGGGTTTGTCATCAATCTGTCTGAACAACACATGAAAATGTGTTGTTCAGTATAACTATTTAGAGGAACTGGGTGGATTTATAAGCATGGAGCCACCTTGCTTTTTAGCAGGGGCTTTGTCCATACCTTGCATGTGCTGTACCTGAAAATCCATCCATTCTTCTCTGCTGATTGCCTTATCAGTGTTCGTATCAATTAAATCAAAAACGCCTTCCTTCATGGTAGGATATGCAGCTTTAAATTCTTCTGCATCTATGACGTCATCTTTATTGCTGTCCATTTTTGTATATTTTTCTGAGCTGACAGATTGATCCTTACCGCCCATACCGGGCATGGCTGCAGCCCCCATGGGCAGCGCAACCATTGAGCAGATACCAAAAAGTACAGTAAATAACATATATTTTTTCATTATTCCTCACACAGTAAAAATAATTACGCCAAATCTTTTTCAGCAGATTGACGTGCTTCAACAATGTTAATGATAGTACGGTCCATGTCTTTCATGCCTTGTGTAGAAATACTTTCAAGGTTTTTCACAGTAACTTCAATACTTTCATCTACAATGCCTTGTAACTCTGGGTAATGTCCTTCAAGAGCTAAAAGAGCAGCATGGCACGCTTCCATAGCTGCAGTGCCTACTTTTAACGCACATGTATCCTTAGCTCCGTCGCAAATCATACCCGCAAGGTTGCCCAAAATAATGGCCATAGCATTGGCAGCTCTGGTTACATTTCCTGAAAGCATATATACAAGACCTGCGGCAGCACCGGCGCCGGCACATGCAGTACATCCGCATACAGGGCTTAATCTGCCTAAACGGCTCTTAATATACGATGTAGAAAGATGGCTGAAGGCTAATGCCTTGGCTGTTTCATGGGAATTTTTATCAGTCACTTGCGCCATCATGGCAATGGGAATAATGGAAGCAAGCCCATGGTTACCACTACCTGCACTACTCATAACAGGCTCTTTTAAACCACTCATACGCGCATCTGCTGCTGCTGCAGTATACGCTTTAATGCGTATGGATTGCGAAGCAAGATCTCGCCCAGCGGGCAACAGTGGCATAGCACGCACAAGGCTGCGTCCGGTTTGTAAACCAAGGGGCTTTTCAATACCTTTATATGCCATGTCCATATTCATACGCGCACCTTGCAAGAGATAATCCACATCGGCATCAGTCATGGTTTCCACCACTGCCGTTAATTGGGTATAGCTCATGTTGCGTACTTGTTCAGATATAGATGGCCCCTTTTTACAGCTTGCTTGTTCTTGAGAAGTTGCAGCACCAGCTTGAGCTGACTCTTTTAGCATATCTTCACCATCAAAACTCACAGCAACTATGGCATCATGTTGCCCTTCAATGGTACACGTTGCCACATGCCCCTTGGCATCTTTCAGCTCTGCATGCACATACACGCCAGGATATGCAGCATCAGCAATTATGCGAATGCAGTGCTTTTTCAAAAGCTCAAGAGCAGCCGGCAAAGAGTCTGGACCACAATCTTTTAAAACTTCAAGACCATAATCGGCATTACCCTTAACAACAGCAAGAGCAGCAGCCACATCATTACCCTTCATACCAGCTGTACCCGGAATACCCACTGAAGCACCATTTTTAAAAATACCATCACTGACCGTAATTACAGCTGAAATAACTGGTTCTTGTAAACATTGCCTTGCACGGGCTACGGCAAGGGCTACAGCTCCAGGCTCAGTACAACCAAGAGCCGGTTTGACTTCTGAAGCTAAAAATTCAGACAAAGTGAAAGGATGTGTATTCATACAATTACCTAATTTGTTAAAATGTATATGGAGCAACCTACTCTATACTACCTATACTGTAAAGCAACTGGCAAGATATAAGATTTTTTTTGTTGTTAGCAATAAAAAAAACACATTAAAAAGGGCATTTCACAAAAAAATATTTAAATACACACAATTACAAAAATATTAAAATTACATTTACACCTTGACCTGTTAGGCCTCGTGACTTATTTTTAAGCTATTATGAATTGGGACTGGGATAAACTACAAGAAAAACGGCAGAGGCAGTCGCGTCAAAACCCCTTTGGTGGTGGCAATAATGGCCAAGATCCACACAATGATAAGGGCGGCGACAATGGCGGCGATGATAATCGTCAGCCCCCTATTAACTTTCCTAAGTTTAAAGAAAACCCCTTACGCGGACGCATGAATATGCCAAGCGGCAAGGGGATTTGGTTGCTCGGAGGGGCAGTTATTGTTGTTTGGCTTTTGTCAGGCATTTTTATTGTTAATCCGGACGAAGAAGGTGTTGTATTGCGCTTTGGTAAATATGTGCGCACCGTGGGCCCTGGCCCGCATTATCACCTACCTTCGCCTATTGAAGTGGTATACAAGCCAAAGGTCACACAAGTATTACGCGGCGAAGTAGGATTTCGCTCCATAGGACAAGGCTCCACCTTCCAACAAGGCCAGGTGCGTGCAGTACCAGAAGAAGGATCTATGCTTACAGGAGATGAAAACATTGTTACTGTGCAATTTAGCGTACAGTACAAAATTAGTGATCCTGTAGAATATTTGTTTAATGTTACAGACCAAGCGGCGGTTGTGCGCAATGCTGCTGAAGCAGCCATGCGCGAAATTATAGGCAAAAGCATGATTGATTCTGCCATTACTGATGGTAAAATCAAAATCCAAAGCGATGCTACTGAACTATTACAAACCATTTTAAACCGCTATGCCATTGGTGTGCAAATTATTGCCGTACAATTACAAGATGTGCACCCACCGCAGGAAGTTATTGATGCGTTTAAAGACGTAGCTTCAGCACGTGAAGACAAAAGCCGCATCATTAACGAAGCAGAAGCCTATCGGAACGAACTTCTTCCTAAGGCGCGTGGACGTAGTGCAGAACTAGAAAACCAAGCACAAGCATACAAAGAAACTCGCGTACAAGGCGCTCAGGGTGATGCAGCCCGCTTTTTGGCAATCTTAGAAGAATATCAAAAGGCTGAGACTGTTACTAAACAACGTATGTACTATGAAGCCATGGAAGACATCTTAACAAATGCCAATGAAAAACTTATTATTCCTTCAGATGCAGCAGAACGTATTTTACCATTCTTGCCATTACAACAATCACCTTCTCTCAATAATGCAAAGGCTGCAGGAGCTGCCAATAATGCCCCACAAGTAGGAGGATCACGATAATGCAAAAAAATCCTCTTCCTTTAGCCATTGGCATTGCTATTATTGCTATATTACTTGGTCAAAGCTTCTTTACTGTGCATGAAACAGAAAAAGCTCTCGTATTACAACTAGGTGTACCTCAGGATGAAGTGTATGGCCCTGGGCTGCATTTAAAAATTCCCTTCATTCAAAATGTTATCTACTTTGATGCTCGAGTGCTTGATTATGATGCTCGCTCAACAGAAGCCTTTACAGTGGATAAAAAAGCTATTGTACTTGATAACTATGCTCGTTGGCGCATAGCAAATCCCTTACAATTTTATAGAACCATGCGTACTATACCAGGTGCCCAAGCCCGCCTTGACGACGTTGTGTATTCACAATTGCGCGCCCTTGTTGGTGGGTACACCCTTACAGAAGTGGTCTCCTTGCATAGAGCAAAAATCATGGAAGAAGTTACCAATAAGGTCGCTGATCTTATGAAAAACTTTGGTGTTGAAGTTATTGACGTGCGTATTAAGCGCACAGATTTACCGGCAGAAAACCAACGAGCTATTTTTGAACGCATGCGTGCTGAACGTGAACGCCAAGCTAAGCAATACCGCTCTGAAGGTGTTGAAGAATCCACACGCATACGCTCTGAGGCAGATAAACAAAGAGCCATCATTTTAGCAGAAGCAGCTAAAAAAGCCCAAGTCATCCGCGGCGAAGGCGATGCTCTTGCTGCTAGCATTTATGGTGATGCTTTTGGTAAATCACCAGAGTTTTATGAGTTTCAACGTGGCCTTGAAGTATTACGTAAATCACTACAACAAAATAGTAAAATTGTGCTTTCACAAGACAACCCTGTTTTGAAACCCTTGCAATAAAGGATAGGAAAAGCTTATGTCTGTTTTTAAAGAAGCATATGAGCGCATAAAGTTTGCTACCAATTGTAAAACGCAAGTGGAAATTGCTAAAATACTAGATATTCGCCAATCTAGTATTTCCGATGCCAAAAGGCGTGATTCGGTTCCTGCTGATTGGGTTGTAAAACTCTTTGAAAAATTTGGTCTTAACCCAGATTGGATAAAGCAAGGCGTTGGGCCTATGTTTTTACGCTCAGAAGAAGGCTATGGCCCCATTGAGGCCTCCGCTCATGGCTTAGCTGAAGATCCGGCTCATTTTGGCGAACCTATGGCAAAATGTACGTTGCTGACAGTGCATGATATGGTTTGTACATATACTCCTGGCGGTGAAGCGCCAGCATTGCCACAGCTTGGTAAAATTGCCCTACCCCATGGCTTTGCTAAAGCTGGCATTACAATCATACGTATGAATGCGTCAAACATGCACCCCATAATCAGCACCGGTGCATATATGGGCGTTGACACTCAAGCAACAACCCCCATTTCGGGTATGGCTTTTGCTTTGTATTCAAAACAAGAAGGAGTGATTATTCGCCGTCTATTTCTGGATGCAGCAAATGATCAGTATATTTTGCGCTCAGATGACACAAAATATCCTGAGGAATGTGTTGACAGCCAAAAGCTCAAAGACCGCATTATTGGTAAGGTTAGTTGGGTTATACAAAATCTATAAATAGTCGAGCCTGAAAAACAATTACTCTTATTGAAATAATTATTGTTTTATAACTAAAGTACACTAAAAAAATCACCAGAAATGTGCATTTCTGGTGATTTTTGTCATTCAAAGAGGCTATTTTTCACGTGGCGACTACCAAAACGCTCTGCAAAAAATTTTTTGCATGCCCTAAAATGATCCAAAACTTGCTTCTAGCGGTCGCAAATCGGCATTTAGATGCAAATATGTGCCTTTCTAAGCAACACATACAAATGTGCTACTCAGCATCGACTATTTACGTAAGAATCCACCAGCTTAGCAAGAGCTTCTTTTCACAAAAAAAGAGGCTGTGAAAGAATCTTTCACAGCCTCTGTAATAATATTCTACGCTAATGCTATTGCCAGCCTATGCTTTGTAGCACAGTAAGAGCAATAAAGGCGAATATGGTTTGAATTGCAATAAAGGGTAAATACCACTTTACATACTTACCATACGGAATCTTCGTCATAGCAAGTGCGCTCATCAATGTTCCTGCAGTGGGGAATATGCAGTTAGAGAAGCCATCGCCAAATTGGAATGCTTGTACAGCGACTTGACGGGTAATTCCCAAAAGGTCAGCTAAAGGCACCATAAGAGGCATAACAGCCACAGCTTGGCCGGAACCAGAAGTTACAAAGAAGTTAACAACTACGTTCAAAAGGAATACCAAGTTAGCACCCACAACAGGACCAAAGCCCACAATGGATTCAGAAAGATAGAATACAACACTATCAAGGATTTTGCCTTCGCTCATAACAACAGATACAGCACGAGCAATACCAAGAATAAAGGCACCCGTTACCATGGTAGCGCAGCCTTTAACGAAGTTTTCTGCTGTTCCGTCAACGCCAAGACCACCAAAAAGACCGCAGAAAATGCTCATGGCAAGGAAGATGGCAGAAAATTGTGGTACGCCCCAACCCCAAGCCATAGAACCATAAATAATACCGCCAAAGCCTAGCACAGTAACGATACTGCACAAGATATGCTTGATGGTCATATTTTCTACTTCACCTTCTGTGTTACCAGTGCTGCCGATGTAGTCGATAGGTTGCATACCTTCTTCATAGTTAAGACTTGAAGTAGGATCAGCTTTAATACGTTTTACATATAGCATTACAAAGCCATAGGTAAGAATGAAGTTTACAATATGGAAAAGCACACGTACTTCAAAGCCTGAAAATTCAGGAAGTTCTGCGATATTATGTGCGATACCAACGGTAAATACGTTACCCCAACCTACGTTAAAACCAGCATAAGCGCCCAAGTATACCATACAAAAGGCCACCACATTATCATAACCCAGAGCCCTTGAAAGCACCATACCTAGCGGTATGAGTGCAAGAGTCGTATTGGCCAGAGCTCCCGTAGCACCCCCCATAGACATGAGGAACATAATTATAAATATAGCATAGTGCTCTCGCCCTTTAACCTTACGCACAATACGCTGAAAGAGCACATTAACTGTACCTGTTTTTTCAAGAATAAACACTGCAGCACCGCAAAAGAAGATCATAAAGATCATGGAGCCGCCTTGTGTAAAACCCTTTACAAGTGCAGGAATAACCGTCAATGGTCCTTGTGGGTTTTGGGGAATTTCTTTATAACTATTGGGAACAACACGCACTTGCGTTTTGCCATTTTCAAGAGTTATTTTGTTTCTTTCATACTCCCCAGCAGGGATAATATAGGTCAAAACACTCACAACCATTACAATCATAAATAAGAATGCAAATATGTGTGGAATTTTAAATCCTTTCTTTTTAGCTACTGCTTCAGCCATATCTTCTTCCTTTAAGCTACAGGTTAACTATTTGCCCATGAGTAATGCGCAAAATTATACTAAAACGCCTATTCACCCAATTCATCCAAGGCAACTGAAGCCAAAATGGCTACACCATAGGGTAAGCAGGATTCATCTACATAAAAGTCCGGAGAATGTAAGGGCGCATTATAAGCGTCTTTTACAGCAACGCCTAAACGAATGTGCGCGCCTGGTGCATGGTCCATAAAGAGGGAAAAATCATCTCCACCCATGACCGGTTGTGGAATATCAATAACTTTTTCTTTGCCAAAAGTTTTACAAAAAAGCGCATGCAGTTTTGTGTACATTTCATCACTATTAATAATAGGAGGAATGCCAAAACCTGCTTCTAAGGTTGCAGTACCACGAAAGGTTGTAGCAGTATTTTCAGCAATACGTTTAATGGAATCTAAAATATGTTTGGACGTTTCTTTTGAAAAGGTACGCACAGTTCCTTCAAGATACGTATATTCAGGGATAATATTACTTACGGTACCACCATGAATAGTGCCGATGGTCACTACACCTGGCTCAAGAGGAGAAAGTTCTCTTGCAACAATACTTTGCAAATTGCTCACAATATTTGAAGCTATTAAGATGGAATCAACACATGCATGCGGACGAGCAGCATGGCCTTGAGAACCCTTAACTGTAATTTTAATGGGCTGTGCACTGGCAAGAGCAGGCCCCTTACGAAGCCCTATTGTGCCAGCTTCGGTTTCTGTATAGCCATGAATCATGTAAATAGCATCTACCTTAGGATTTTCCATAGCACCATCTTCAATCATGGCAACAGCTCCGCTAAGCACTTCTTCACCGGGCTGGAAAAATAATTTCACACTGCCAGAGAGTTCATTACGTCTATTATACAGTAATTTTGCAGCACCAAGCAAACACGCTGCGTGCACATCGTGAGCACATGCGTGCATAACGCCGTCTACAGTCGAACGATAAGGTAAGTCATTGCGCTCTTGCACAGGTAAAGCATCAATATCACCTCTAAGTCCAATACAACGTCCTGGTTTTGCCCCTTCAATAAGAGCAAGAACGCCTGTTTTTCCACAGCGGCGTACATTGGTAATACCAATTTCAGCCAACACTTTTTCAATATAGGCTGCAGTATTTTCTGTTTCCATACCTAATTCTGGATTAGCATGAAAGTGCCGACGCCATGTACGAACGTCTTCTTCTATGGCGCAAGCCTGTTGCAAAATCTCTGACATGTGTTCTCCTACGTTATGGTGCTATAATTAAACAAATATACGTGCCATTCATAAATTATCTGAGCCATATTATGTAATAAAACATGTTTTTGTCAAACAAAAATATATAAATACATATACATTTGCCCAAAAACAGCATTTTCAAGCAAGTTCATCATGGCGTATAGATGATTTATCTTTGCAGTATATATATGTTAATTTTTTCACAACATTATGCAAATACATACCTGAGCAAAGAAAAAGCCCCATCACATCAGTATCTGTGGTGGGGCTTTAGTTGTTGTATGTGCAGATGATGCGTCATGCTTAATGAGTCGGCACTGAAAAACTAAACAACTATTTGTAATTGTACACTTAACATGCAAGGGTTAACCTAGGAAAATTG
>CAYJOQ010000025.1:0-19671 GCA_964371825.1 uncultured Desulfovibrionaceae bacterium | reverse complement strand
AAAATTTTTCTTGCAGAAAAATTTTGTTAGTCGTTACGTGAAATAATACTTTGTATCTTTATAAAATTGTCATAAATTCGCGTTCTATGTTCTTGTTTGTGGCAATTTTTTTACACTTTTTCCATGGCAATATTTTTTATTTCAATCGCTTATTATATTTTTTTATGCCGAGTAGTGTATGACAAAAAAGGCAAAGGGTATTGACCAAAAATATAGAGAGATTATTTTTGAATGTGTTGTGTACATGTTAAGCAGTTCATGAAAAAACATTATGGATGTGGTTTTCTTTGTCTAACTGTTTAGTGTTTTGTGCGAAAACCGATGTAAGCAAAATTTTGTTAGAATGTAGTATGCATACAGTGTATATTGTTTTTGTAATGATCTGCTTTTGGGAGGATATATATGGGTGTTTCTTATAAGGATTACTATCAGCTTTTAGGCGTTAAACGTGATGCCTCTGCTGAAGAAATAGCTAAAGCATTTAAAAAATTGGCACGTAAATATCATCCGGATTTAAATCCAGATAATGCTGAAGCCGAAGATAAATTTAAAGAAATCAATGAAGCATATGAAGTGCTAAAGGATGCCGATAAACGTAAACGCTATGATCAATTGGGGCATAACTGGCAGCATGGGCAGCAATTTAGAGGGGCTCCTGGTTTTGAAGGCTTCAATTTTGATCCCAATAGCTTTAATGGAAGTGGAGGCTTTTCTGATTTTTTTGAAGTGCTTTTTGGCCAAGCCGGCAGGCAACAAGGGGGCTTTGGGCCTGATCCTTTTGGATCTTTTTCACGTAAACAGCGACGCGGACGTGATGTAGAGGCAGAAATTTCCATATCTTTACAAGATGCTCTGCATGGCGGTAAGCGCACTATTAGTGTTTCTGGTCGTACTCTAGATGTGAATATTCCAGCCGGTGTGCGTGAAGGGGCTAAGCTTCGTCTTTCTGGGCAAGGTGATGCAGCCATGGGCGGTGGCGTCCCCGGCGATTTGTTTTTGCGCATAAAATTTGCGGCCCATGCAGACTTTCAAGTGGACGGCAACAATATTTTATATAACTTGCCCTTGATGCCTTGGGAAGGTGTGCTAGGTGCAAGTGTTCGTGTGCCTACCCTTGAAGGGGAAATTGAAATGACCATTCCTGCAGGAACATCTTCGGGGCGCCGTTTTAGATTACGTGGGCGTGGCCTTGGCCCTAGTGCTTCACGAGGTGATCAAATGCTCACTGTTATGATACAAGTACCCACAGAGTTGAATGATGAAGAACGTGCTCTTTGGGAACAAATTGCTCAAAAGTACATCAAGAATGCATAGTATTATTGAGAAGGGTTATGGCAATATGTGTATGTGGTGCAATGTTATATACGTTGCACAAATGATTAAAAATACTGTGAGGAATGTTTATTTCTCTAAAAAATAGCAACATAAAAATATTTGTTAGGCATGCTTTTGTTGTGGTTCATGGCTGTAATAAAAGCAAAGGAGAACACCATGGATATCAATAAATTTACAGAAAAATCTCGCGA
Organism: uncultured Desulfovibrionaceae bacterium; assembly: GCA_964371825.1. Taxonomy (GTDB): domain Bacteria; phylum Desulfobacterota; class Desulfovibrionia; order Desulfovibrionales; family Desulfovibrionaceae; genus CAYJAD01. Next base: position 18,145 of record CAYJOQ010000025.1, on the reverse strand, counting down.
AGCTATCTCTGAGGCACAAAGCCTTGCAGCTGGCATGGGACATCAAGAAACAGATGTGGAACACTTTGCCCTTGCACTTATGCAACAAGAAAAGGGTATAGTATCGCGCATTTTAGAACATATGGGCATCCAAGTGCGGGCTTTACAAGTGGCAGTAGAGGGGGCTTTGCGTAAACGTCCTTCTGTTTCTGGTAAGGGCATGGACCCAAGTAAAATAATGATTACGCAACGCCTAGCTAAGGTGCTTGCACAAGCGCAAACAGAAGCTAAGGCCATGAAGGATGAATACGTAAGTGTAGACCATCTTTTTGCGGCTCTTGCTGATCAGCCTGTAGCTTCGCCTCTTGGCGATATTTGGCGTGAGTACGGGATAAGTAAGGCAAAATTTAGTACTGCTATGGATGCCTTGCGTGGAGGTGCTCGTGTTACTAGTGCTAATCCTGAAAATACCTTTGAGGCCTTAAGTAAGTATGGGCGAGACCTTGTTGAGGCTGCGCGCCTAGGCAAGATGGACCCTGTTATTGGGCGTGAATCAGAAATTCGTCGTGTGATACGCATTCTTTCGCGTCGAACCAAGAATAATCCTGTACTTATTGGCGAAGCTGGCGTTGGTAAAACAGCCATTGTGGAAGGGCTTGCCTTTCGTATTGTCAATGGGGATGTGCCGGAAGGGCTTAAGGGTAAATCTCTGTATGCCCTTGATATGGGAGCTCTGATAGCAGGTGCAAAATATCGCGGAGAGTTTGAAGAACGTTTAAAAGCTGTTCTTACAGAAGTAGAAAATTCTGAAGGGCAAATTATACTTTTTATAGATGAGTTACACACCATTGTAGGCGCAGGAAAAACAGACGGTGCTATGGATGCCGGTAATTTGTTAAAGCCCATGCTCGCTCGTGGTGAGTTGCATTGTGTTGGTGCAACAACCGTTGACGAATATCGCAAATATATTGAAAAAGATCCGGCTCTTGAAAGGCGTTTTCAACCAGTAATGGTAGAAGAACCCACAGTTGAAGATGCCATATCTATTTTGCGCGGTCTTAAAGAGCGTTTTGAGGTGCATCATGGTGTGCGCATTAGTGATTCAGCCATAGTGGAAGCCGTAACTCTTTCGCATCGCTATATAGCAGATAGGCAATTGCCAGATAAAGCTATTGATTTGGTAGATGAAGCTGCGGCGATGATTAGAACAGAAATTGACTCCTTACCGGCTGAACTTGACGCGGCTAATCGTAAGGTTATGCAGTTAGAAATAGAGCGCGAAGCTTTACGACGCGAAACAGACAATGCCTCTCAAGAGCGTTTATTGAAACTTGAAGGTGAGCTTGCTGAGCTTCGTGTGCAGCAGGGTATTTTGCGAGAACAATGGGAGTCGGAGAAAAATTCCATTGATTCTGTACGAGAAATTAAAGAACAAATTGAGCAAACTCGATTAGCCATTGAGCAAGCCGAAAGAGCGTATGATTTAAATAAGGCTGCTGAGCTTAAATATTCTACTCTTCTTGAGTTGGAAAAACGCTTGCAAGGGGCAGAACAAAATGGAGAGGAAGGAGCCAGCAATCAACGCTTATTAAAACAAGAAGTACGACCCGACGATGTGGCAGAAATTGTAGGTAAATGGACAGGCATTCCCGTAAATAGGTTATTGGAATCAGAGCGGGAAAAATTATTACGTCTTGGTGATGTATTGCATGAAAGGGTTATTGGTCAAGAAGATGCTGTGCGTGCCGTTGCCGATGCTGTGTTGAGGGCTCGTGCAGGGCTTGCAGATCCTTTACGTCCCACGGGTTCTTTTCTTTTTCTAGGTCCTACAGGTGTAGGTAAAACGGAGCTTTGCAAGGCTTTAGCTGAGGCGCTTTTTGATACCCAAGATAATATGGTGCGTCTTGATATGAGCGAATATATGGAAAAACACTCTGTATCTCGCCTTATTGGGGCTCCTCCTGGGTATGTGGGGTATGATGAAGGCGGTCAACTTACTGAATCTGTGCGTCGAAAGCCGTATTCAGTGGTACTTTTTGACGAAATAGAAAAGGCGCATCCAGATGTTTTTAATACGCTTTTGCAGCTTTTAGATGATGGACGTCTTACCGATAATCAAGGGCGTACTGTTGATTTTCGTCATAGTATTGTAATTATGACTTCAAATATAGGTTCTATGCTTATGCTTGAGGGTATTAATCCTGAAGGGGTATTGCCTGAAGCAACGCGCTTGGCTGTGATGGACGAGTTGCGTAAATCCTTTCGCCCTGAATTTTTGAATCGTGTGGATGAAACGGTGGTATTTACTCCACTTACTCTTGCACAAATTGCCCGTATTGTAGATTTACAATTGCTACGCTTACGTGAAAGGTTAGAAGATAAGCATGTGCAGCTTGAGATGAGTGATGCTGCAAGAATCTTTGTGGCTGAAGCAGGGTATGACCCCGTCTATGGTGCACGGCCTTTAAAGCGGTATATACAGCATCATATGGAAACGCCGCTTGCGCGTAAACTTATTGATGGGACCATTGTTGATGGGAATAGCGTGCTTGTGGATGTGAAAGATGGAGCCTTGGTTTTTACTGTTGATGGTTTAGATGAAGTGTCAACAGAAACAGGAATACAGGTGAGAGAAGAATAACACGTTTAGGAATTGGTATTATGGTCAAAACTGGAATAAATAATTTTTTGAAAACGTATTTTTACAGCTAACATGTAATGAGAAAATCACCAGAAATAAAAGCATGAAATGCTAGTTTCTGGTGATTTTTGTTATGTAGTCGGCACTGAAAAACTAAACAACTATTTGTAATTGTACACTTAAAATGCAAGGGTTAACCTAGAAAAATTGCCGAAAACAAAGCATGTAATGTCTCTATAAAACTCTATATTTTTGGCTATCAAGAGCAAAATAATCCTTTTGAGTTGAGCTAACATTGACTTAATCGCACAATGGCGTTGAGTGGACATATAAGTAGCGTATATGTAATTGCTAATTTGCGTGTTTATGACTATTTTTCCTTATATTTATTAAGCCAGTAGCACAAGGTGTTATACAAAATGTCTGGTGAAATTGGTTTTGTAATATGATCATCCATCCCATGTTTTAAGCTTTTTTCCTTATCGCCAGTCATCGCATGCGCTGACATCGCAACAACGGGTAGCTTAGCAAACTTAGGGTTAGCGCGTATTTTTTGGGTGGCAGTGAGTCCATCCATTATTGGCATTTGAATATCCATCAGCACAAGATCATAGTGAGCTTTTTCAAGCATATCTAGGGCTTCTTGGCCATTGTTTGCAATCTCAACTGTATATCCAACGCTTTGCAAAAGCTCTTCGGCAATAATTTGATTAATTTGATTATCCTCAACCAATAACAGATGTCCTTGGTAGAGTTTTGCAGCTTGTTCGGCACTGGCAACAGGTGAAATGATAGTCGCAACACCCTCTGCAAGCTTAAATATAGCCGTGAAGAAGAAGCTTGAACCATGCCCTGGTGTACTCTTGACCCAGATATCGCCTTGCATCATGTTAACAATTTTCTTTGAAATGGCAAGGCCAAGGCCAGTGCCACCGTATTTGCGCGTAACCGATGAGTCAGCCTGTGAAAACGCCGAAAAAAGATTGGCAATCTGGTCTTCATTTAAACCAATGCCAGTGTCTCTTATTTCAAAAAGGAATTGTAGATTATCATTTAAGTGCTTCGTGCTTTTGACTATAACACTAACGCTTCCTTTGCCTGTAAATTTAATGGCATTGCTTACTAAATTAAGCAAAACTTGTTTTAAGCGTAGGGGATCGCCCAAGATAGGAGTAGTGGCAAATTCTCCTTCATCAATGTTGCATTTAAGCCCTTTATCTTCGATAGCATGTCCAAAAAGACTTTCCATCTCTGAGCAGACATCATGAATGGTGAATAGGATAGCCTCCATTTCAAGCTTGCCAGCTTCAATTTTAGAAAAATCTAAGATATCATTAATAATACGCAAAAGTTCATTAGTGGAAAATAAGGTTTTTTGTAAATAGTTTCTCTGTGTTTTATCAAGTTTAGTACTGGATAAAATATGTAGTAGCCCCAAAATGCCATTCATGGGGGTGCGGATCTCATGACTCATATTGGCTAAGAACTCACTCTTAATCATGGCATTTTTTTCTGCATTTTCTCGAGATAGTTCAATTTCCTTCAGCATGGCCTTAGATTCTCGCAAATCTCGAACATACACTATGTAAAGCTCTTCGTGTTCAATGTGAGCATAAGTCAGGGTTATATCAATGGGGATATCTTCTCTATTTGCCCCAAGCGCTACCATTTCAAAGTTTTTTATAACATCCTTTCGCATGTCTGAAAATTTTTCTACAATAAATTGCTCGGAAGGCTGACCATTGGGCTGAACTTCAGGGAAGTATTGCATAACCTTTTCAAGGTACTCATCCTTGGTTTCAAAGCCTGCCATGCGTACAGCTTCTTCATTGCAATCAATAATTTGCAACTGTAAATTTAGTATGTTAATGCCTAATGGCACTCCGTTTAAGATGGCTTCAGTGCGTTTTTCAGCCATTTGAGTCCTTTTGATGCTTTCTTCAATTTCTTTTAAGTTATGCACAAAGGATACAACCATATCTTGATCATGATGTTTAGCTCTAACAGCTGTTATTTCTGTTGGGATTTCTTCCCCATTTGGGGTGAGTCCAACCCAAAAACTCTTCGTTGAGCCTTCGGCTAAAGCGCTTTGTATATGCTCTGCCATTTTTTGTACGGACGCAACTCCGTCTGGTTGAAATTCGGGGTAAAGTGTATGGAAAATTTCTTGAAAGCTTTGTTTGTCACGCACTCCAAAGACTGTTGCTACAGCTTCATTGCAATCCAAAAGGTTGACGTCTTTATCCCAAATCATGGTGCCAAAGGGGCTTGCATCAAGCATAACCTTTGTATATTCATCAGCTTCTCGTATTTTACGTATTTGTTCATGCTGTTCTCGTAAGTCCCTTAAAAATACCAGTAAGACTTTTTCATCACGTATTAAGCTTGGAATAAATATGGCATCTAAGGGGATTACTTCACCTGCGGTGTTTAACTGTGTCCATTCTCTACGCAAATAGCCTGCTTCAAAGGCTTCAGTAATATATTGTTTGGCAAGTTCAGCTGATTTTTCGCCATTTGGTTGAAGTTCTGGCACTATTTCCGTAAAACGCTCAATAAAATCTTGAGGGTTTTTAAATCCAAAAAGCCTTGCAGTTTCTTGGCTTGCATCAAGCATTACATGATCTTTTGACCATACTTGTGCGGCTAATGGCATGGTATCAAGCATAGCCTTCATACGATCATTGGCGATTTGCACGTTATCTTGGGCAGTTTTCAACTCTGTAACACTGTTTGCAAGGCTTGCTTCAAGTTCTTTTTGTTTGGAAATATCAACAAAAACTCCCACAAGACCTTTTTCATCTGTTTTAGCACGGAAGCCCTTAGTCCAATACAAGGCTTGGGCAACACCATCTTCAAGCTTAAAGGTCGTTTCATAATGGGTTTCTTCGCTATTTTCAATGAGACGTAAGTCTTCTGCTTGATATTTTTTACGGTCTTCTAAGGGTAAATGCTGTAAATCAAGGACAGTAATGCCCAGTAATTCATTGCTATTAATACCAAAATATTGCTCATAGGCTTTGTTGAGAACACAAAACCTTGCGTCAGCGCTTTTAGCAAAAGTAGGAATGGGGATTTCATCAACAACGGCTTCAAAAAAGGCGAGCTTACGACGTGTGTCTTCAAGTTCAGCTAAGAGTTTATTGTGCTCTTCAATTGATATTTCAGCCTGTTGGGGGGCATTGTTTAACTTTTTCATAAGCTTCTATTCCACTAATTTTTAGATGGTGTGAAGCCTACTACAGAACTTGTAATTGTACAATAAAATTTTATACTATTCAATCAACTAAACATGTTTTTCTTAGTTGTGCTGGATTTTTTGTTCATTTCAGCTAACTATATTAAATAAAATCAAAATAAATGTTTTATGGTGTCGTGAGGCTTCCGTTAGTTGTAAAAAAGTGGTTTAGAGTTGCTATATTCTTGTATGGATATTGTCCTGTTTTCTCACGGTGATAGTATTTTCGCTTCAAAAAAATTTGTAATAGAAGGAAGCAAATCTTCGCTTGCCTACGGTAAATATGGTATCTGCTATGAAACATAAAAATTAATCAAAAGCCTATGCGCAGAGTATATTTGCCCGTGACGCTGCCGCAGGAAAAGACTTTACCTTCCTTCCTTTCTTTCCCCTGCTGCCTGCATAAAGTAAACAAACCTTTCCTTGCATATATAAATGTCTTGTTTGTAACAAAAAATTGCTATATAATTATGAAATATAACTATTAACTCTCATCAATGTGTAATCAACGCGTAATTTTCACATCTTTATGACACACAGCAAAAACATTCTTATATTGTTATGTCTTTTTTTCTTATGGATTATATCCATTCCTTTAGCATGCTTGCCGGGGCCTATGTCTATTTCTGCTACCAATGTTGTACACATTCTTTATAATTTTCTTAGTATGCAGCCCATACCTGAAGTTACTAATACTTTGCTTAATCATCAAGATATGACTCAATATCTTGTGGTGACACAAATTCGTTTTGCACGAGTTATGCTAGCTATCTTTTGCGGTGGAGCTTTGGCTGTGGCTGGTGTTGTTTTACAAGGAGTTTTGCGCAATGCCTTAGCTGACCCTTTTACTCTTGGCATTTCTGCCGGCGCTGCATGTGGCGCAAGCATTGCGTTAACTCTTGGGGCGCCAGCTGTGGCAGCATTGACAGGATTTTTTGGTACACAAATATTACAAAGCCTTGGCGGCATCACGGCATTTTTTGCATTTACTGGCGCACTTTTGGCTTTGGCTATGGCCCTTATCCTTGGTGGTAGTGGTGGATTGTTTGCATACAGAAAATATGCAGGAAATATGGCTTCAAGTATAAATCAACGAGAAAATATTGTTCTTGCCGGCATAGCTGTTTCAACATTTTTGGGGGCTGTTGTTGCATTAATAAAGGCCTTAAACGAAGAATCTGTTACTAGTATTGTTTTTTGGATTATGGGTTCATTTCAAGGGCGTACATGGGATACACTACCTTTATTATTAATTCCCTTGGTACCGGGTTTTTTGTGTATTGCTCTATATTGGCGCGAATTAGACATTTTAGCATTGGGGCAACGACAAGCGGCGCAATTGGGTCTTAATGTCACCAAGGTTCGGCTTATACTCTTGGTGGCCGCTAGCGCCATAACGGCAGGATGCGTTGCTGTGGCCGGAGTAATAGCCTTTGTAGGATTGGTAGTGCCGCATATTTTGCGTATGTGCTATAGCTATGTTTTTTTTCAATCTTCTCAAAAGAGTAGCTTACAGAAGAAAAAGGTACATCATGCGGGTCATGGAACTTTATTGATAAGTGCTTTTTTAGGCGGTGGCCTTTTACTTGTGTGGGCAGATGTTCTGGCACGAACGCTCTTATCCGATGGTCAAGAATTACCTGTAGGGGTTGTAACATCTTTGTTGGGTGGGCCTTTTTTTGCTTTTCTTATTCGGCATAAAAATAGTGTGTAATGAACTAATACTAGAAAATATATTAACTATTTATAATAACATGATTAAATAGTTCTATGTGATGTAAAAAGTAAAAAATGCTACTATATTTTCATAACCTGATAATGCTTTGAGAAAAAAATACTATGCTTAGATGTACAAATCTTAGAGCTACATACGCTAATCAAGCACAACCTGTACTACATGGTATAGATTTTTCTGCTAAGGCAGGGGAATTTATTGCTATACTTGGGCCTAACGGAAGCGGGAAAAGTACATTTTTACAGGCGCTAAGTGGTGTGATGTCTGGTGGGTGCATGTGCAGCGGCGATATTTTGTTACATAACATGCCCCTTGTTGATTATGGAGCTAAAGCTCGTGCACAGCGTGTGGCTGTGGTGCCGCAAAGACTTGATGGTGTACCTAGCATGTCTGTGGAACATATGGTTTTACTTGGGCGTTATCCTTATCTTTCATGGTGGGGTAGTTATGCTGCCCATGATTATGCCGTAGTTCAGGCTGTACTTAAGGAAGTAGGAGCCTCTACTTTACGCGCTCGTAATGTAGATACGCTTTCAGGTGGAGAATTACAAAGGGTGCTTCTTGCTCGAGCCTTAGCTCAAGAAGCGCCACTCTTGCTTTTAGACGAACTTTCGGCAGGCCTTGATATGGCTCGTATGATTGACATATTTACGGTGTTGGAACAAAGACGTAAAAAAGGTGCCTGTATTATAACGGTTATGCATGATGTTAATTTAGCTGCCCTCTATGCCACACGGTTGGTGGGGATAAAAGAGGGGTGCATTGTTTTTGACGGTACTGTAGAAAATGTGTTCACCGAAGAATATTTGTGTTCTTTGTATGAGAGTAAAATACATGTTGTTAGGCATCCAGAATGGAATGTTCCTCAAGCTTGCCCCGGAAAAATTGTCATATAGAAAAGGACAACTTTATGTATAAAATGCAATATATGGTCAGTATAAGATTTGCAATGGGCATGATATTTTTTTTGTGCTGTTTTTTTACGTCAGTGCATGTTCAAGCCGCTATGTATATGGAACATGTGTCAACACCACAAAGTACAGTTGAGGCTAAAGATGAGGCAAAACAAATACGCATTATAGATGATACAGGCTATGAACTTGTACTTACAGAGCCGCCAAGTCGTCTTTTGGCACTATATGGAGCCATAAGTGAGTTAGTGCTAGCCCTTGATGCAGGATATTTATTGGTAGGGCGCACGGCAGCGGATGTATCCATCGAAGGATTACAACATTTACCGGCAGTAGGTACGCATATGCGTCCTAATCCTGAGATTATTATGTCACTAAAACCACAAGTGGTATTACAATTTTTAGGACGTGCCGAAGCAGAAAGCCTAGGTTTGGGATTGCGCAGACTTGGGGTGCCAGTGCTATTGTTTCGACTGCAAAATTTTGAAGATATGTTCAGAGTTTTGGAAAAACTGGGCGTACTAATTGGAAAAGAAGAGCATGCAGCAAATCTTATAATGAAATTTAAAAAGCGCTTAGGTCATATTCGCAATGTGGTGATGTATGCTAAGCGTGTGCCTACGTTTTATGAAGTGCGTTATCCGAATTTACTGGGGGCAGGCTCTTTGTCCATGGCACATGACATAATATTAACTGCTGGTGGAAGTAATGTGATAAGCACAGCAGAACGTATTGTTCGCTTAAACGAGGAAGAGCTCTTACGACTTAATCCTACAGCCTATATAATTCAAAAAGGCCCCATGAATCCTGACCCCAAGCCCCTAAAAGATAGGCCGCACTATGCACATTTGGCAGCGTTTACACAAAATAAAGTGCTCTATGTACAAGAACTTGCTTTCGCAAGACCTGGTCCAAGAGCTGTAGAAACAGCGGAAATGCTTGCGCGTTGGTTACATCCTACTCTTGATTTTAGCGTGTCATTGAATGATGAAAAATAGAAGCAACAAAGGATAAAACGTATAAATAGTCGAGCATAAAAACTATATAAGCATTTGTAAATGTAGATTTAATGCAGAAAAATGACCACAGAAAAAATGCCGAAAACAAAGCATGTAATGCGACTTCCTGGTGACTTTTTCATTGGGTTTTAGGTATAAAAATAATTATTTCAATACGTGTATTTGTTTTTCAGCATCGACAAAATAAAAGCCTCTGCGTAGAATTTTACGTAGAGGCTTTTTGCTGTAAAATAAATCGTTTAGCGCATAGAAACCAATAAAGTGTCACCGGGGCGTAATGTAGCGTCTTTTTTCTTTTTATTTAGCTTAAGTAATTCACTGGTAGAAAGATTGTATTTTTGCGCAATGCCCCAAAATGTATCGCCAGACTTTACCGTATGGGTGCGGATTTGAGCTACTTGCGTGCTACTTTTAGTTGGAATGGTCAGCTTTTGTCCAATGCGTATTTTACTAGCATTGTTAATATTATTGGCTTTGAGTAAAGCATCCATGGTCACATTGTGTTTAATGGCAATACCAAGCACAGTTTCACCTGATTTTACCGTGTATGTGCGTGCCTTTGTGGCAGATTTTTTACGTGAATTATTTGATGCTGTTGACTTTTTCACGCTAGAAGAAGATTTTTTGCTGGCTACAGACGTAAAGGCCACTTTTTTCACCCCAGGGCCGCTTGGAATACGAATTTTTGCTCCGGCGCGTAAGGATGAATATTTACGATTAGATGCTTTAAGGGCAGAAACAGGTACGCCACTTTTTTTGCTAAGAGTGCTCCAGCTTGTTTTTGATGGTATGGTAACTGTGTTCCACGCATAGAGGCTTTTACCACGAGAAGCGTATGTTTTTGCAGTTTTGCTGCGGCTGTTTGGCACATACACATAGGTGCTGTATTCAGCATGGGTAACGTAACGTAGATGAGCAGTGTTGTCCTTACGGAAATCTTCCCAAGAACTGCCGATGGCTTGAGCCATAGCTTTTAAATCTGTTCCAGGTTTTACCGCTACTCGAGTATGTATGGGAGCTTTATGTAAGTCGATGGTTTTAAAGCCTAAGGGGCCAAGGTTACGCATGATTTTGCTAACAGCTAAAAAGCGTGGTACATATTCTATGGTTTCTTTGCGAAGTTGTTCTTTTTGACTTAAACGATGATTACGTTCTACCAAGGTAAAAAAGTCCTTAGCGCCTGTGCCTTTAAGAGCTCTGGATATTTTGCCTTCTCCAGCATTATACGCAGCAACAGCTAAGAGCCAATTATCAAAGTACCCATGTAATTTTTGTAAATAATCGGCAGCAGCTTCAACGGCTTTATAGGGGTCAAGGCGTTCATCAATCCACCAATCTTGCTTTAATCCATACCGTTTACCTGTATAAGGCATAAATTGCCACGCGCCTGCAGCACCGGCATGAGACTTAACTTGAGGCCTATAACCGCTTTCAACTATGGCTAAATACGCCAATTCTTCTGGCATGCCACGTTGGCGAAATACTTCTTTAGCATGTCCAAGATATATTTCTGAGCGTTGCGAAAAAACTGTCATGGTGCCACGTCCTTTATTAAGAAAATGGCTATATTGTGTTGCTACAGCAGGCAAACCTTTTTTGGGAAGTTTTTTGTCAAGTTCACCAGTCAGGTTAAATATTTTTTGCTGAGATGCGGTGAGAGCAATGCCATCTTTCGAGCTGTTGTAACCCGATTGTTGTAGATGTACATTTTGCTTACTTTTGCTTCCACATCCACCAATGAGTAGAGCGCATATTACCAACACAGGTAAAATAGTTGCCTGTGTATGGTTTTTCCATGAAAATTCGAAGAGTTTTCTTGACATATCTACTCCAATTATGATGCCTAAAAGGGCATCTACTGTAAAAAAATCTTAGTATACGGAAGGACTATTTCCTTCTTACACCTTTAAACCTTAGTGAGAAGAGTTATGAAACCATCATCACCACGCAACTCTGCTGAGCAATTGCTTCCAGGCCTTAAGCCTGTACTTGAGTTACTTGAAAGTCAGCCTGAGCGTATTGATACGCTGTATATTAAAAAAGGTTTACGTTCTGCAGAAGTGTCGCGTATTTTTGACCTATGTCGTGCTGCAGATATTCGTTTTTCTCTTATGGAAGGACCAGTGCTTGATCGCCTTTGCAGTGTACAACATCAAGGAGTTGTTGCCCGTCTTGGTGCTGTAACTCGCACATCCCTTCCTGAACTATTACAAGCCGTACACACAGCCCCATTACCTGTTATTATAGCTCTTGATCAAGTGCAAGATCCTGGTAATGTAGGAACCCTTGCCCGTACTTTGTACGCCCTTGGCGCTGCGGGGCTTTTATTGCCAAAACACAACAGTGCCTATCTTGGTGATGCAGCACGTAAATCTTCGGCCGGAGCCCTTGATAATGTGCCCATAGCCCATGTTACCAATCTTGGGCATGCCCTTGATACCGCAGAAGAAACGGGCTTAAATATCATCGGGACCGGGCTTTCAAATTCTGCTACTAAGGCTGCGCCTACAAATCTTAATGCCTTTCGTGACATATTGCCTCTTCCTGCTGTGCTTGTGCTTGGCAATGAAGGCAAGGGGCTTCGCCCTGGTATTAGTAAGCGTTGTTCGCATATGGTACACATTCCCATGAGCCGTCCCTTTGACTCTTTAAATGTAGCTCAAGCCGGAGCTATTTTGCTAGGTTTTATGGCAAAGCATTGTTATGCTTAATCATAAATGTTTCTTGGTTGTGTAGCATACCTTATAAAACAGACTACCGTTTTTAGGACTAACATAAAAAAATAGGTATGAATAGTACTTTTGAAAAAAAAATAGTCTAGAAAAGTTATAGTTTTATGTGTGAAAAAGTCTTGCTACAAGGCGTTGTAAGTTTATTGCGTAGTGTATTGTACCAAGGCTTTTAGAGCAATAGCCATTGATAGTGTGAATAAAAATAATGAGTAATCAATCGCTGCTTAGATATGACAAGAACTGTGTGTATACTTTTTGCTTGGTAGGTTTGCAGCATAAAAACCAGAGGTTTTCCAGATTGATGACAAACCCCACTTTGTGGCGTTTGCGCCGCTATTGTCAGCAAAGCTGCCAAGCGGAAAGGCACGAAAATCAATCATTTAACGGCGCAAATAAATTGCGCCTACTCTTGATTTATCGAGAGTGCTGACTTTGTCAACACTCTGAAAAACCAGAGGTTTTCCCATGTTGACTAGCAAAATTTTCCTTAAAAAACTTTTCATGTTATCATATTGAGTCAAGTTATGGTTGTGGTAACTGCAAGGAAGTTTTGGAGTGAGGTGTGCCTTTGTTTAGAATGCATATGAATATGTTTTTATTGTTTGGCAACATAAGTGCATGTAAAAATATGTATGTGGAATTCTAATGATGCTCGACCATGAAAGAGTATTTTTACACTCTTTTTCATAATCTATTGCATGTTTCTAAAAGATATGGCACAGTATTTGAAAGAGCGTTTTTTATTATGTAAAATATTTTTGTTATTGTATTGGATTTATAAAGGAATTACTTTATGGCATTGGAGCTTCGGCAGCAGATAAAACTTGCTCAACAGTTAGTAATGACGCCGCAATTACAGCAGGCTATAAAACTTTTGCAGCTTTCTCGTATTGAACTTGTAGAAACGGTACAACGTGAACTTTTAGAAAATCCCTTTTTAGAAGAAGGTTTTGAAGAACCTGCTGGCGATGAGCAAAAAGAAGTACGTGCACAAAATGTTGAAGATCAAGTGTATGATGCTGTTCTTGCAAAGGATGCCGACTGGGAAGATTATCTTGGCGAATTTGCAAGTACTCCGCGTAATGCTCAATCACGCGAATTTGAATCTTTTGACGACATAACTCCTTTTGAGGCTCGTTATTCAGAAAAGCCTTCGCTAGAGGGGCATCTTCTGTGGCAATTGCGCCTTTCATCATTAAGAGAGGAACAAAAAACCATAGGTGAAATAATTATTGGTAACTTAGCATCTTCAGGATATTTACAATCAAGCATACTTGAACTTGCACAAATGCTTGATGTTCAAGAAGCTGCAGTAGAAGAAGTTTTGGAATGTATTCAATTTTTTGATCCTGTAGGGGTAGCTGCGCGTTCGCCACAAGAATGTCTTATGGTGCAGCTGCGTAACTTGCGTTATGATAGAGATCCCATATTGGTTTCTCTTGTTACCGACCATTTAGAAGATTTAGAAAATAAGCGTTATAAGCCTTTAATGCGAAAATTTCAGCTTACACAAGAAGACTTACGTGAATATTTAGATATTATTCAATCATTAGAGCCATTGCCGGGGGCATCGTTTGGGGGCAGTGAACCTACCTATGTGAGTCCTGATGTTTTTGTGTATAAGTATGGTCTAGACTTTGTTATTATCTTAAATGATGATGGTTTGCCGCATTTGCAACTTTCTGAAACCATGGAAGAAAGCTCATTGATGGCCCTTTCTGATACAGATAAAGAATACTGTAACGAGAAGATGCGCGCAGCATCATGGCTCATAAAAAGTCTTTACCAAAGGCAACGTACCCTGTATAAAGTAGTTGAAAGCATTATTAAGTATCAGAGGCCATTTTTTGACGAAGGCGTAACACAATTAGCGCCGCTTATTTTGAAAGATATTGCAGATGATATTGGAATGCATGAATCTACTGTTAGCCGCATAACAACCAATAAATATGTGGCTACGCCTCATGGTACTTATGAATTAAAATTTTTCTTTAACAGTGCTCTAGCTTTGGATGACGGCAGTCAAGTGGGTTCAGAAAGTGTTAAAGCGCTCATAAAAAAATTCATTGCCGAAGAAGATCCAAAAAGCCCCTTAAGTGATGAACGCATTGGGGAGATGCTTAAAGAGCACCTTAAAGTGAATATTGCGCGTCGTACTGTGGCAAAATATCGTACGGCTATGGATATTGCTTCATCTTCACGTAGAAAAGAGCATTTTTAGTTTTTGCCACATACACGCTTACGACATGCGTTAGCACATACTGTGTTGACCTTGAGCCAAGGAGGATTCTATGAATATTGCCTTCACGTTCAAGAACTTTGAGCCTTCTGAACACCTGAAAACATACGCGCGTCGGCGTTTTGAAAAGCTTGGCCGTTTTTTTGGCAAAGCTTCAGGCCTTGAAGTTCAGGTTCATTTGAGTTTGGATAAGTTTCGCCATAAGTGTGATGTTCGTGTTTCTGGCGAAGGTTTATCGCTAACTGCTACTGAGCAGACGGAAGAAATGTATTCTTCTATTGACTTAGTGCTAGATAAGCTTGAAGCCCAAATTAAAAAACATGTATCTCGTCTAAAAAAACATCAACGGCAAGCTCGTAATGCTAAGGTTGAGGTCTTTACCTACAACTTTGGTGCAGAAAATGACGAAGGCCATGTAGGCACACGTCGTTTTGAGCCAAAACCCATGGGACTTGATGAGGCTATTTTACAGTTAGAATCTCATGGTAGTGAATTTCTCGTGTTTTTACATGAAGAAAATCAGCGTATTAATGTAGTATATCGCTTAAGTAATGGCGAGTACGAATTAATTGACCCCATAGTATAAAAAACACATCTTCTCTCCTTCACATGTTATATATGGAGGAGAGAAGTCTTGATGCATGGTATATATTTTCTTGTACTGTGTATTTTTTATCGTAACCCCAATATAGTGCTCTTATATAGTCGACACTGAAAAATAGAATACATATTTGAAATAGAAAAACTTTATTTCGGAGACAAAGTATAAAAATTTGCCACAAATATGAGCAAAAGTATACATTTATGGCAATTTTATAGTGATAAAAATGGGTGGAGACGCGTTTTTCAGATTCGACTACAAGGAGCAATACATGCAGCCATCAGCACAACATCTACATACAAAACAAACACCTCTTGTAGAGGTGATTTTGGTAACAGGATTGTCAGGCGCTGGTAAAAGCACCGCTTTACGTGTCTTTGAAGACCTTGGGTATTTTACTGTAGAGGGTTTGCCCATAGGGCTTATTATGAACATGGCCACCATGTTAGAGCATGTATCTATGCAGCATTATAGAGGCATGGCCATAGGCATTCGAGTTGATACACAAAACCCTACAGAAGATGTTAGTAGTATTATGCAAAAGCTTCTTGGTATGGGGGCTTTGGCATCTATTGTCTTTATAGAAGCACAAAGTAATGAAATTTTGCGTCGTTATGCTACCACAAGGCGTCCACACCCCATGGAACGTAAAGGGCTTGGTCTTGAATTGTCCCTTTCGGCAGAAAGACACAATGTACTTGGCCTTAGAGCTATGGCAGACTTTGTTGTAGATACGACAAATTATTCTATCCATGATTTACGAAGGGTTTTGCAAGAACGATGGAATAAGGAACAAAGAGGATTACATACCTTAAAAATAAACCTTATATCGTTCGGCTTTAAGTATGGTATGCCAAAAGAGGCTGATTCTGTTTTTGATGTGCGTTTTTTACCAAATCCGTATTTTGATGCACAATTGCGTGATTTTTCTGGGCAAGATGCCATAGTGGTAGATTATATTTTCGGAAAAAATTTAGAACAAAAATTTTTAAAACAATTTCAAGATTTTATACTTTTTAGTTTGGCATTAATTGAAGCTGAAGGAAGGTATAGATTTACGTTAGCCATAGGGTGCACTGGCGGCAAACATCGTTCAGTAGCTACCTCTGAACATTTGTATAAAACTATTAAACAAGCAGGCTATGCTGTGGCTCTTGAGCATAGACATTTGGCCTTGGGATAATAGGCATAATTGTATATGGTAGCTTTATAAAATTTTTTTACAAAAAACGTATGATTGCACTTTGCTGTAACAAAAGTATTAAGTGCCGACAGTATGCACATGGAGTGAGTAATGACTGAAGAAAAGATTGATCAACAAGTGGGTATCATTATAGTTGCCCATGGTGATTATGGTGCAGCTATTTTGCGTACAACAGAATTTATTTTGGGCCCGCTTACTGATTGTTCCTCTGTTAGTGTGGATACTGCACAAGAAGTGAGTGATACTGTGCAACGTCTTGAAGATGCAGCATTACGCCTTGATAAAGGCGCAGGAGTCATCATTCTTACAGATATGTTTGGCGGAACGCCTACGAATTTAAGTTTAGCTTTGCTTGCTAAGCATAAAGTTGAAGTGGTTACCGGGGTAAACTTACCCATGTCTTTAAAAGTATTTTCTTCTCGCCATGAAGATTTGTCGCAACTTGCTGTTATAGCAGGAGAGGCTGGTAAAAACGGTATAGTTGTTGCGACCACCGTACTTGGACAAAAAAAGGACGCTTAGGCATATATGCTTTTTGTTCGTGTTGATAATAGGCTTGTTCATGGGCAAATAATTGAAATTTGGCTCCCGTATTTGGGAGCTAAACATATAGTTGTAGCCAATGATTCGCTTGCTATTGATGGTTTAAGGCAACAAATAATACAACTTGCCATACCTCCAGGAATTCGTATACATTTTGTATCTATAGCGAATTTAACGCATACGTTAGATGTGTTTGTGCAAGAAAACATTTTTATTGTGGTTGAAAATTGCCAAGATGCAGCAGCTGTGATTGCCCTTGTGCCGACTATTAAAAGCCTTAATGTGGCAAATCTTCATTTTGCTCAAGGTAAAAAACAGCTTCTTCCTCATGTGGCTGTTAGTGAAGAAGATGCATGCATATTGCAAAATTTGTCAAAAAAAGTAACTGTGGATTTTCGTTCCGTTCCTACAGAGAAATCGCGTGAACTACATGAGCTCATATATTAACCCTATATTCATAAACCCTATGTTACTTGGATTTGCAGGCGCTTTTTTTTTGTCCTTGCCAGCTTAGCTCGCTGTAGTGTTAATATGGGGCTTTTAGAGCGCCCCCTCATAAGCGCATTTTTTCTTGGTTTTTTGACGAACCATTATGATGTAGCCTTACCATTAGGTATTGTGCTTGAACTGTATTGGTTAGATAAATTACGCCTAGGGGCAATCATACCTCCTTCAGGAACGCTTTCTTTTATACTTGTTTTTTCTTTAGCCATGCATTTTAATTGGCAAAACCCAGTGCAATTAGCTATCCCCTTACTTGTATGTATTCCTTTTGCATATACAGCCATATGGCTAGAAAAATGGCAAAGATATAAAAATGATACTTTGCTACAAAGGCTCTCATTATGGCTGAAGCAAGAAGAAACTATACATACTACAAAGCAAATATGTGCGAGCAAACATCAAAAAATGCAAACACATATAACGCCTTTGTTTAAGCCAGAAGCGGCTATTTTATCAGGATGTATACGTAGCATTTGGAGTTATGCCTTTTTGTATATGTGCTGCTTTGGATGTGTTTATGCGTTGTTTTTTTATTGGCAGCAATATTTTACACCCTTGATTATACCACAACTAACCTGGAATATGCTCTATGGAGTAGGGCTTTTGGGGGCTATTTTATCGTTACGTACAAAAATGGCCTATGCCGTTTTGGCAGCGGCTGTGCTTATTGTCTTTTGTATATGATTTTTGAATGTAAAATATTTTAAAATATAGATGGTTAGAGATGGTCCATTGAAAATAACAAAAAAAGTCAAAAAAGTTGTTGACCATTGCAGCACTTTAAGGCAGATTGCCTTTC
>CAYJOQ010000024.1:0-19913 GCA_964371825.1 uncultured Desulfovibrionaceae bacterium | reverse complement strand
CATAAAAATAAAATTGGAAAATAATTATGCAGGACTCTCTATTTGTGGAACCTAGGCAAGGAAATACGTCCATTCTTTTTGTAGGTGGCACACGTAGTGGCAAAAGTGCTTTAGCCTTGCGCTGGGCACAGGCTCAAGTAGTAGCAAAACCACAAGCGAAAAAGGTGTTTATTGCTACGTCACGAGCAGAAGATGCTGAAATGCAAGATCGTATTGCTTTGCACAAGGCAGAACGTGGTATGACATGGCAAAGTGTTGATGTGCCATTGCTAGATATTGCTGTGCTTGAGAATATTCAAAAAACAGCAGATATACTGATTATTGACTGCTTGAGTCTTTGGCTAAGTAATGCCATGCATGCGGTAGACGATGATGCAGCTTTACTTGAGCGCATGCAAAGCCTAGTAGGTTTTGTACAAAGGAGCACCGTTCCCATGGCCTTGGTTACCAGTGAAGTGGGACAAGGTATTGTGCCTATGCATGCCCTTGCACGGCGCTATAGAGATATGCATGGTTTGCTTAATCAACATGTGGCTGCAGTATGTTCAAATGTTTTGCTTGTGTCTTGTGCTTTGCCCTTGGCGCTAAAGGGTATGGTTCCTTCGGAACTTTTGTAAATTGCAGTGTACCTTTAGCAGAGCACCTGAATATGTATTGTTCTGGTTTGGCTAAATAAAATTTTTTAACTTTTTAAAAGGTCTTAACAATGTCTTTTATTGTAAGGAAAAAAATAATGTTTGTTGGCTTATGTATATGTATATTCTTTGTTGGTGTATTTTCTTTTGCTACAAAGGCTCATGCAGGCGCAGATCCTGTGCAAAGCATTAAGGATGTGCAAACAGCCTTAGATACTGCCGACGAAGCCCTATTTAATAAAGTGGTCGATATGGAAAGCCTTGTGGGGCAATGCATTGATATTTTTATGGAAGATGCCGATAAAGCAGATCAGAGCACCTTGCCTAAAATGTTAGCCTTAATGCTTTCTACCGTGAAAAAAAGTGAGACTGCGCGGGTAAAGTTACGCAGCACCCTTGTGGCAGAAGCCAGTGAATTTGTGCGCTATGGTGTGCGCTCGGGGGCTTTTGGAGGGCTTGAGCAAAATTCTAAGGCACCCACGAAGGGGCTGTTGGCAACGTTTTTTGCTCAAACATCTATGGCTCGCAAGGAAATAGTGCACATTGCTGAACCTGTAGAAGAAAGTGGCGCGGTGTATGTTTTTTTGCTGCTTAAAGACCATGATACAAAGGTAGAATACCCTGTAGAAGCTTGGCTGCGTGAAGAGGCAGGTGAATGGCGCGTTGTGGGGCTTAGGAATGTACGAACCCTTATGCGCATTTTACAAGGTGAAAATACGCTTCAAAATACATAAAAATTTGTACAATTTTGGTTCGCTAGTGTTTAGCTGCATATGTTCCAGCAAATGTAGCTGCTTGGCTGGCGTTTATACTAACCGTATTCTCTATGTGCATGCCATTGTGTATAGAGAACTGAGGAGTGTTACATGGCTATTCCAATTTTGGTAAAAGAATCTCTTATTCCCGGGCAAACAAGCAAACTTGTGCTTGATGCGCCGCACATTGCAAAAAAAGCTCAACCTGGGCACTTTGTAATGTTGCGCATGTCGGAAAATGGTGAACGTATTCCTTTAACCATTGCTGATGTAGATGTAGAAGCAGGAACCATTACCATAGTCTATCTTGTGCTTGGTAAGACCACGGCTTTAATAGAATCATTAAATGCTGGTGATAGCATTTTAGATGTGTGCGGCCCTCTTGGTATGGCAACACATATTGAGGAAAAAGAAACAGTCGTTTGTGTTGGCGGCGGCACAGGTATTGCGGCTATGCACCATATTGCCAAGGGGCATAAAAGCCGTGGTAATAAAGTTATAGCCATTATTGGTGCTCGTAATAAAGACTTATTGCTTTTTGAAAAAGAATTATCTGCTTTTGCTGATGAACTTATCGTGACTACAGATGATGGAAGCACCGGACGTAAAGGACTTGTAACTCAAGTATTGGTGGAGCTTTTAGAGCAAAATAAAAGCATTGGTGAAGTAGTTGCGGTGGGGCCTGTGCCCATGATGGCTGCTGTTGCCAATACCACAAAGCCTTTCAATGTGCATACTACCGTAAGCCTTAACCCTATTATGGTTGATGGCATTGGTATGTGCGGTGCTTGTCGTGTGACAGTAGATGGCAAGACCATGTTTGCTTGCGTTGATGGTCCAGAATTTGACGGGCATAAAGTAGACTTTGATGAATTGCGCCGTCGCTTAGGAGCCTTTGCTCAGCAAGAAAAAACTTCCTTTGATAATTATAGGTGTACTTGCAATGGATAATACAAAAGATAAAAAAGCCCCTAAAAAAAATATGATTCCTCGCGTGCCTATGCCTTGTCAACCGGCGGACGTGCGTAATAAAAATTTTGAAGAAGTGGCCCTTGGCTATACGCGTGAAATGGCCATGCAAGAAGCCTCACGCTGTATTCAATGTAAAAAACCCAAATGCGTAACTGGATGCCCTGTTGAGGTGCCCATTCCTGAATTTATTGCCGCAGTAGCCCGTGGTGATATGGATACAGCCTATCGCATTATTAAAAGTACGAACAGTTTACCAGCTGTGTGTGGGCGTGTATGTCCTCAAGAAGTGCAATGCGAAGGTAAATGTATTTTAGGCGTTAAGGGCGAAGCTGTAGCCATTGGGCGCCTAGAGCGCTTTGTGGCAGATACCTATATTGCAACGTCTTCTTGTGAACAGGTAACAGGTACCAATTCTTGTGCTATGCCTGTTTGTGGTGTTAAGGTGGCTTGCCTTGGCGCAGGGCCAGCTTCATTGACTGTTGCTGGGTATTTGTCTGCTAGGGGTATACAAGTAGATGTATATGAAGCCCTACATGAACCTGGCGGTGTGCTTGTCTATGGTATTCCATCATTTCGTTTGCCTAAGGACGTAGTGGCTACAGAGCTTGATGGTTTACGCTTAAATGGTGTAAATTTTTATCTAAACTATGTGGGTGGTCGCACCATTACAGTGGACGACCTAAAAGAACAAGGATACCAAGCAATATTTATTGGCGTTGGTGCCGGTTTACCTATGTTCCTTGGCATTCCGGGAGAAAATTATGTAGGGGTATTCTCAGCTAATGAATACTTAACCCGTGCCAATCTAGGTAGGGCCTATCTTTTTCCTGAGTCTGATACTCCTTTTTATCCCGGCAAAAATGTAACGGTTTTTGGTGCCGGCAACGTAGCTATGGATGCTGCGCGTACAGCTATGCGCCTTGGTGCTGAGAGTGTGCATATTGTATATCGTCGTACCCGCGATGAAATGCCTGCACGACTTGAAGAAATCGAACATGCTGAGGAAGAAGGCATTCAACTTGAGCTTTTAGCTTCACCTGTAGAATTTATTGCTGATGAAAAAATGAATTTAAAATCAGTAACCTTACAGCGTATGGAGCTGGGCGAACCAGATGCTTCTGGGCGTCGTAGGCCTGTAGCTATTGAAGGTGATGTGTATGAGCTTGCTACCGATCTTGCTATTGTGGCTTTAGGTACCAATGCCAACCCCATCTTGCTCGATGCTACCCCGGGCCTTGAACTCAATAAATGGCATCATATTGTTGTTAATGAAGAAACGGGAGAAACATCCATTCCTGATGTATTTGCAGGTGGTGATATTGTTACTGGCGCAGCCACAGTAATTTTAGCCATGGGTGCTGGACGACGTGCAGCACGAGAAATAGAAAAACGTCTACTACCTCAGTAGATTACGCAAAAAATGTATTAAGCTCCCTATTCTTAAGTATAGGGAGCTTTTTTTCATGCGTTGTTCAGTATCAACTAACTAAAATTTAGCCACATGCTAGGACTTGGCAAAATGTAGCACTCAGTGTATGCTACAGGACTCTGATTTTTATGAGGTATATGATGGAACGATTGCCTTGGCCTGATTATTTTATACATATTACGTACTTAGTTGCGCAACGCAGTACATGCACTCGTCGTAAGGTAGGCGCTATTGCTGTTAAAGATAAGCGCATTTTGGCTACGGGCTATAATGGAGTTCCTTCCGGCATTAGGCATTGTCTTGAGGTTGGGTGCTTGCGTGAGCAAATGGGCATTCCTTCAGGGCAGCGACATGAAATATGTCGAGGTCTACATGCAGAACAAAATGTAATTATTCAGGGAGCATTGCATGGTATGCACCTTGGCGGTGCAGAGATATATTGCACTACCTTTCCTTGCGTTCTTTGCAGTAAGATGCTTATAAATTGCGGCATCAGTCATATTTATTATGTTGAATATTATCCTGATACACTAGCTCTTGAAATGCTTAAAGAAGCAGGCATTACCCTTACTCAGCTTGCATATACTCCACAAATACAAGGGGGGGCCACAGTATGCTAGAAGAAGACTTCGTGCAGCATATGCGTCATGCCATAAATCTTGCAAAAAAGGGACGTTTTGCAGTGCAGCCAAATCCTATGGTGGGTGCTGTACTTGTACAAAATGGTCTTATTGTGGCTGAAGGATGGCATAAAAAATACGGTGAAAATCATGCAGAAGTAGAATGTTTACAAGATGCTGCGCAAAAAGGTGTAGATGTATCCTCATGTACCATGGTGGTGACTCTTGAGCCTTGTAAGCATTATGGAAAAACGCCTCCTTGTGTTGATGCTATCATAAAAGCCGGCATCAAACGTGTTGTTATTGGCACGTTAGATCCAACACCTGAAGCAGGGGGCGGTGCAGAAATTTTACGCGCCCAAGGTATAGAAGTGCTTGTGGGCGTGGAGGAAAATAGTAGCCGAGATCTTTTGGCAGAATTTTTGGTGCTGAAAAATAGCGATAGGCCCTATGTCATATTAAAAATGGCATCAACTCTTGATGGGCGAATAGGCACACGAACGGGTCATTCTAAATGGATAAGCTGTGAAGTTTCGCGTAATGAAGTGCAAGAATTACGCAAAAATATTGCTCGTTGTGGCGGTGCCATTTTAATTGGCGGTGGTACTTTTAGACTTGATGACCCGCACCTTGATGTGCGCTATGATGACACAGAAGATGGAAAAGGACCGCAACCCTTAGCATGTGTAGTAACTTCGCGCATCATGTCTAATGCTCTTGGCAATTATCTTATTAAAGAAAGACCCACAGAAACTATTTTTTATACTTCACCAGCAGCGGCAGCTTCGCCCATGGCAAAAAGCTTAGAGAATCTCGGTGTGCGCTTATGGTCAGAAAGCCCCAATAATTTGCGCTTACCGCCTCTTGAGCCTCTATTAAGGCGTTTGCGCGAAGAAACACAATGTTCGTATGTATTGTGCGAAGGTGGTGGGAAGTTAGCGCTCAGTATGTTAGAGCAAGGGCTTGTGGATGAATTTCATTTGTATTTAGCACCGTGTATACTTGGTGATAATGAAGCCACGCCAATTTTTGATGGTAAAAGCCCTATGCAAATGGGCGATGCCCTAGCCATGCGTGTTACTGATTATGGCATGAGTGGCATAGATATACGTGTAATTTTAAGGCCTAAACTATGTTCACAGGATTAGTACACGGACAAGGTAAGATACTGGCTGTACACAACCACGGGGCAGAAATGCGTCTTTCTGTGCGTAGCCTTTTTGCTTTAGAAAATATTCAATTGGGTGAATCCATAGCCATTAACGGTGTGTGCCTAACAGTAGAAAAAAGTGCACCCAATACTTTTGAAGCGTATGCCTCTGCCGAAACCATGCAGTGCACAAATCTTGGATTATTACGACAAGGTTCACAGGTGAATATAGAACGTGCCCTTGCTGTGGGTGATAGGCTTGGGGGGCACATTGTCAGTGGTCACGTGGATTGCCTCGGAAGTGTTGCGTTTATAGAAGAACGTGGGCAATCACGCTGCATTGGCATAGACTTTCCTGAAGAATATAGTCCGGAGATTATCGCAAAGGGCTCCATTACTCTTGATGGCATAAGCTTAACAGTGAATGAAGCCTCAGCAGCATTTTTAGCAGTAAATGTTATCCCTGAAACATGGTCAGTAACCACCGTTGGATTATGGAGCGTGGGTAGCAAAATCAATATGGAAACAGACATCATAGGCAAGTACGTGCGCCACATGCTTAAGCCTTGGCAGCATACCAAGAGTGCATCAGCACCCAAGGAAAGCTCCATAACTGAAAGTTTATTGCAAAAGCATGGGTTTTTATAATTTTTCACCTTGCCAAGTGGGTAAGGAAAACATACATATACAGCGCAATAGTGTGCCTGCACTGCTGTAATAAGAATTTTAAGGAATGAATATGCCACTTTGTACCATTGAAGAAGCCATTGAGGATATACGCCAAGGAAAAATGATTATCCTTGTGGATGATGAAGATCGTGAAAATGAAGGGGATCTTACCATAGCTGCAGAGCATGTAACCCCTGAAATCATAAATTTTATGGCAAAATTTGGGCGAGGGCTCATTTGCCTCCCCTTAAGTGCAGAGCGCTGCGAAGAGCTAGGTTTGCCCCTTATGGCTCAACGCAATGGCTCACAATTTGGGACAAATTTTACCGTTTCCATTGAGGCACGTAATGGCGTAACCACAGGTATTTCTGCCAAAGATAGAGCTACAACCATCTTAACTGCCGTAGCAGATAATGTTCGGCAAGAAGATATCGTTAGCCCAGGTCATATCTTTCCTCTGCGTGCAAAGCCAGGCGGCGTGCTCGTACGCGCAGGGCAAACAGAAGGCAGCGTAGACCTAGCCAAACTTGCCGGCTGCAAAGAAGCTGCAGTCATTTGCGAAATAATGAATGATGACGGTGAAATGTCACGCATGCCCGAGTTAGAAATTTTTGCTGCAGAACACGGACTAAAAATTGCAGCAGTAAAAGACCTCATCCGTTATCGCATGCAACGCGGCCAAGTGTCCGTAACTCGTGCCGGTAAAGCGCATCTGCCAACCCTCTTTGGAGATTTTGACGTCATCGCATATGAAAATGGCAATGACCTAAGCACACATCTAGCACTTATTAAAGGCGATATCTCCGGTGAAGAACCCGTGCTCGTTCGCGTACACAGCGAGTGCTTAACAGGCGATGCCCTAGGCTCCATTCGCTGCGATTGCCGCGGACAACTCAGCGCCTCTCTACGCCAAATTGAAAAAGAAGGCCGCGGAGTAGTCCTCTACATGCGCCAAGAAGGCCGCGGCATAGGCCTAGCCAATAAAATCAAAGCCTACGAACTACAAGACCAAGGCTATGACACCGTCGAAGCCAACGAAAAATTAGGCTTTGCACCCGACCTACGCGACTACGGCACAGGCGCCCAAATTCTCGTAGACCTTGGCATCAAAAAAATGCGTATGATGACAAACAACCCAAAAAAAATTATAGGCCTAGAAGGCTACGGCATCGAAATTGTAGATAGGGTCCCCATTGAAATGGAAATGTGCCCCGACAATGCGCTCTATATGCAGACGAAGAAGGATAAGATGGGGCATTTGTTGACTAAATGCCGTTAATAGTTTGTTGAAAAAGAATGATCTGCGGCGTTATGCGTGCTTTTTTCATCGGGCGAGTACCATAAGAGTACACTTACTCTGAAAAAAGCATCGCTTGCCTAGCATCTCATCCTTTTTGAACAAACTATACCATAGGTTGAAAAAGAATGATCTGCGGCGTTATGCGTGCTTTTTTCATCGGGCGAGTACCATAAGAGTACACTTACTCTGAAAAAAGCATGCTTGCCTAGCATCTCATCCTTTTTGAACAAATTATACCATAGGTTGAAAAAGAATGATCTGCGGCGTTATACGTGTTTTTTGCTACGTCAAGACATATATGGGCAGCAGTACATCTTTATGATTTTTTGTACTATGCGAAGAGCGTAGTATACATAGCCTGAAAATATAGGGGAGAGAATATGTTACAAATGCGTACCATTGAAGGGCAATTGCAAGCGCAAGGGCTAAAATTTACTATTATTGCGGCACGTTTTAATGACTTTGTTGTGGATCGCCTTGTGGGCGGTGCTGTGGACTATCTTGTACGTCATGGGTGTGCTCCAGAGGATATTACCCTCGTACGCGTGCCGGGTGCCTTTGAAATGCCCCTTGTATGCAAGCAAATAGCTGCTAAAAAAGATTGCCATGGTATCATTGCTCTAGGTGCTGTTATTCGTGGTGGTACACCGCATTTTGAATACGTGTGTTCTGAGGCAACTAAGGGGCTTGCGCATGTATCGTTAGAATATGGTGTTCCGGTGGGCTTTGGTCTTTTAACTACTGATAATTTAGAACAAGCCATTGAGCGTGCCGGAGCTAAGGCAGGGAATAAGGGCGTTGAAGCTGCCTCTGCTGTGCTTGAAACTGTGCGTGTGCTGGAGCAAATTTAGGCATGTCCAAAAAAAATTCTCGTCGCCAAGAGCGCAATGTGGCCTTTCAGGTTCTTTATGGTATGTCCTTTGCTCAAATTAAAACGTTAGATGATGTACGCGTGGCTTTTTGCCAATTCCCTCATAAGGAACAAGCGCAAGATTCTGTAGCAAAGACCGACACTATTCCCAAGGCAAATGTGCAGGCAGGAGTGGAAGATCTTCCCCCCATGTTACCGCAGGGATTTGCGTGGGAACTCGTTCTTGGCGTTTGGAAAAAGAGCGAAGATTTAAATGCTATTATTAAACGCTTTTCGCGTAATTGGCGCGTGGACCGTATGGGACGCGTAGAGCTTACCATATTACAATTGGCTCTTTTTGAAATGTTATTTCGTGATGACATTCCGCCAAAGGTTGCCATTAATGAAGCCGTAGAATTATCACGACAGTTTGGCGAAGAAAGCGCTCGCTCATTTGTTAATGGTATTTTAGACGCTACCGCCAAAGCCTTAGAAGCAGGCGAAATTGAAAAAAGTCTTGCTTAACGCAAGAATGTTAAGGACTCTTCCATGACGCAGGAAAAATATACTCCCTCAGAAATAGAGGTTAAATGGCAAGCTCTTTGGGATGAAATGCAATGTTATGCCACCGATCATAAAAGCACAAAACCTAAATATTATGTACTAGAAATGTTACCCTACCCTTCGGGTAATATACATATGGGGCATGTGCGTAATTATTCCATCGGCGATGTTATTGCACGTTTTAAGCATATGCAAGGCTTTAATGTGTTGCATCCTATGGGATGGGATGCCCTTGGCCTGCCTGCAGAAAATGCAGCTATTAAGAATAATACGCATCCTGCCACTTGGACGTTTTCTAATATAGATAATATGCGCACGCAATTACGACGCCTTGGCTATTCGTATGATTGGCAGCGCGAGGTAGCTACTTGTGTACCTGAATATTATCGCTGGGAGCAATTATTCTTTTTAAAAATGCTCGAAAAGGGCCTTGTGTATCGCAAAAAAGCCGCCCAAAATTGGTGCCCAGATTGCCACACGGTATTGGCCAATGAACAAGTTATTGAAGGTCTTTGCTGGCGCTGCGATTCTAAAGTGGAGCAAAAAGATTTAACACAATGGTTTGTACGCATAACACAATATGCCGACGAACTTTTGGCAGACCTTGATTTGTTACAAAAAGGATGGCCTGAACGTGTTATAGCAATGCAACACAATTGGATTGGCAAATCACATGGTGCAGAAATTGCCTTTACTCTAGAAAAACCTACAAACGATACAAAAGAAATTCGCGTGTTTACCACACGCCCTGATACGGTGTTTGGGGTAACATTCATGACCCTTGCTCCAGAACATCCCTTAGTTGAGCATCTAATCACCGGACAAGAAAATGAAGCAGAGGTACGCGCTTTTGTAGAGCGTATTCGTAATATGGATCGCATTGATCGCCAAGCTGAAAATCTTGAAAAAGAAGGCATAGCCACAGGTGCGTATTGTACACATCCCTTTACCGGTAAAAGAATACCCATTTGGCTTGGAAATTTCGTTCTTGCTGAATACGGTACTGGTGCGGTGATGGGTGTGCCAGCTCACGATCAACGTGACTTTGAGTTTGCCGGCAAATATGGTCTTTCCATGATGCCTGTAATTTTAGCCCCTAATCAAGATGCTGCAAATTTTGATATACAGACCATGACCGAAGCCTATACAGGCCAAGGAGTTATGTTTAACTCTGACGATTTTAATGGTATGGATAATGAGGCAGGCAAAAAAGCGGTTGCAAAAGCTCTTGAGGCACAAAATATGGGCACATTTACGGTGCAATACCGCTTGCGAGATTGGAATATTTCACGCCAACGGTATTGGGGCTCGCCCATACCAGTGATATATTGCCAACGTTGCGGCGTTGTGCCTGAAAAAGAAGAAAACTTGCCCGTAGTTCTACCACTTGATGTGAAAACCCAAGAGGATGGACGCTCTCCATTACCTGACTCGCCTTCATTTTATGAATGCACTTGTCCTACGTGCGGTGATAAGGCACGCAGAGAAACAGACACTATGGATACCTTTGTGGAATCTTCGTGGTACTTTGCTCGCTATGCCGATGCGCGAAATGAACAAGCTCCTTTTGATAAAGACATTATCAACTATTGGATGCCTGTTGACCAATATATTGGCGGTGTTGAGCATGCTATTTTACACTTGCTCTATGCGCGCTTTTTTACGAAGGCCTTACGCGACCTTGGATTTTATCCTCCTGATATGCATGAACCATTTAGCAACTTGCTCACTCAAGGTATGGTGCTTATGGATGGGTCTAAGATGTCAAAATCTAAGGGGAATGTGGTAGACCCAACCTTGATGATTGAAAAGTTTGGTGCTGATACCGTGCGCCTGTTTTGCCTTTTTGCTGCGCCGCCTGAGCGTGATTTTGATTGGTCAGAAACAGGCATAGAAGGAGCTTCACGTTTTCTTAATCGTGTCTGGCGCCTATATGTTGATGCGCAAGAATCTTTATTGCCCATGCAGGCTTGTAGTTCTTTGGCAGAAGATGCTGTAAGTGAAAAAGCTAAGGATCTTCGCCGTAAAGAGCATATGACTGTAAAAAAAGTGCAAAGCGACATAGAAAATAAATATCAATTCAATACGGCAATTTCGGCCATTATGGAATTGGTTAATGCCATGTATCTAGTGCGCGAAGACCTTGTTAAAGATGCTGCAGGAAAGCGCGTATTTTCATCAGCCATGGGCACTGTGCTTACCTTGTTAAGTCCATTTACGCCGCATATCAGCGCAGAACTATGGCAAGACCTTGGTCATGAGCAGGGTATGCATGAAGTGGCATGGCCTGTATGGAATGCCGATGCATTGGTGCTTGATGTTTTGACTATTGTTGTTCAAGTAAATGGAAAGTTGCGCGGTAAGCTTGAAATTGCTGCTGATACAAGTAAGGAAGAAACACAAGAACTTGCACTTGCAGATGAAAATATTCAAAAATATATCGACGGAAAAACGGTGCGAAAGGTAATTGTTGTGCCGGGTAAACTTGTAAATATTGTCGCAAATTAATTTTTTGTATGTAGCTTGTTTTGAGCACTCTTCTTCCAAATGTTAGGAGGTAGGGTGCTCAAAGCGTCTTATATACTAAAATTCAAACGGTATATACTATTATGTCTCGACCAGCGTTTTATTTTTGCATTTGTCCGGATTCAGGACTCATCAAAAGACATATAGAGACCCTTATTTTGCAATACCCTGCAGAAAATGGTCAAAGTCTTATGCCTAGCGCATCGTCTGCTTCTGCTGCAAAATGGGAACGTCACGTGTATTGGGGTGATAGTGAATTACCAAAAGTTTTTTGGGAACATCTTACATTACAAGGACTTTTCGGTGTTCCAAGGTTGCTTGTTTTACGTAATGCGCATCAAGTTCCTGCAGCCACATGGAAGCAACTTTCGCAAACACTAGGGCGACCCAATTCACAATCGTGGCTCATTGTTTGCCTTGAAGGTGCTTGGGAAAAAAGGCAGCCTAAACTCCCTGCGCATATAGCCAAACTGCAATGTCTTACCTTTGCTGATAAAAAAGGTTGGATTTGGCGACATTCAGGACTTGAAAGTAATAGCATCAAGAGTTATATTGTAGAGAAGGCAGTGTCTTTGAACCTCACCATAGATCGTGACGCATTAGATGCCCTCTCTGCAAATGTACTGCCTGACGCCATTTCCATTGATGGCGAATTACAAAAACTCTCATTGTTGGCCAACAATGGCCAGGTTACCTCGGATATGGTAGGGTCAGGGGCATATGTCCCAGAATCAAACATATTTTCTTTTATTAGCTATATTCAAGCGGGCAATATTTCAGCGGCATGGCGTGAAATATATAGAAGCCAAAAAGACGTGGATGCCTTATTTTTTCCTTTTCTCGCATTACTTGCGCGTGAGGTGAAGCTTTTATGGCAAATACTTGCAGGCGAACAAGTACGTGTGCATCCACAAGCCTTACGAGAAAAAGAATCATATGCCAAAGGCCTAGGATATGCTGGTATTGCAGAAATTTTGTCTGCCATTGTTAGAGCAGAGTTTTACGTCAAAAGTGGCGAAAGAAGTGTTGAACAATCTTTAGAAAGCCTAGTGGCAGACCTTGTTTTGCTTTTTAACGTGAATAAGCGCGGTTGAGGATTTTTTGCTCAATGGAGTAAAAAACACTTTCTTTCTCTTATCCCCCTTGCGCAATGCGCAAAACTGCTTACACTATGACAACAAAAAGTGAAATAAGCACGTGGCAAAGCGGCCATAGACAACGTTTGAAAAAACGCTTTATACAAGCGCCGCAACAAATAGAAAATTACGAGCTCTTAGAGTTATTGTTGGGCTATGGCCTTGTACGCAAAGATACAAAGCCTCTTGCCAAAAAACTTTTACAACGCTTTGGTTCCATACGTGCTGTGCTTGATGCGCGTAAGGAAGAGCTTGAACAGATAGATGGTTTTGGTCCAGGCTTATGGACGCTGTGGCAGGTGATTCGTGAATGTATGGCACGACACGCTGTGAGTCCCTTAGTGGAAAAGGAAATTTTGGCAACACCTGTTGCCATAGCAAGGGCAGCACAAATACAGCTTGCAGGAGCAAGTCAAGAACAGTGTTGGATCGCCTTTGTGGATGCTGGTTTACGCTTATTGGGTTGGGAGTTACTCATGCAAGGGGGGCTTGATGCCATTCCCTTAACTCCTAGGGATGTGTTGCACGTAGCCTTTATGCGCAAGGCGCATGGTTTTATTCTTGTGCATAATCATCCAGGCGGTAGTTTACGAGCATCTAGGTCAGATCTTATCCTTACTGAAGAATTGCGTCAGCTGTCTCCACGAGTGAATATTAAATTCATTGAGCATATAATTATTACTGAAAAGGAATGTCGCAGTCTTTTAACAAATGAGTATTTTTAAGATGATATATATCGTCTGACTGCGTTGAAACAGGAGAATGACCATGTCTGAAAAGAATAATAATATACCCATAGACGATGTTAGGGATGAGTCTTTGCAAAAAGAGCAAAAACTCAATGTTCCTAAAGGAATAAATGCTTCTTGTAGCGTAGACACCCTTGATGGGAATGAAAATCATGGTGTAGATACGCAATATGAAAAAGAACCTTTAGAAAATGAAACACAAGAAAATGATGAAGATACGCTTTTTCCTCCAGTAATGCCAGTGTTAGCGGTACGTGATGTAGTGGTATTTAACTACATGATTTTACCCTTATTTATTGGTAGAGATAAATCTGTGCAAGCAGTTGAAGCTGCTCTTGATAGAGACAGGCATCTTTTTGTGTGTACGCAAAAAGATGAAAGCCAAGAAGATCCTAGCGGTGATGACTTGTATACCTTTGGGTCTGTGGTCAATGTTATGCGCATGCTTAAAATGCCAGATGGACGTATTAAGGTGCTTGTGCAGGGCGTAAGCAGAGGTAAAATTACACAATTTAACCAAACTGAGCCCTTTCTTGAGGCAGAAATTGAAATTTTAGAAGAGTTAGATGCTGATATTACTCCTGAAGTAGAAGCCATGTTGCGTTCAGCAAGAGAGCAAAGCGAAAAAATTCTTGCTTTGCGCGGTATTTCTAGTGCTGATATAATGAACGTTTTGCAAAACGTGGACGGGCCGGGACGCCTTGCAGATCTTATTGCTGCTAACTTGCGTATGAAGATTGAAGATGCTCAAGGTATTTTAGAAATGCAAGATGCAGTGCAACGTCTTGAGCTTGTAAATGTTCAATTAAATAAAGAGGTTGAAGTCGCTACAATGCAAGCGCGCATTCAAACCTCTGCGCGTGAAGGCATGGATAAAGCACAAAAAGACTATTTTTTGCGTGAGCAATTAAAGGCCATTCGTCAAGAGCTTGGTGACTCTGCAAATGAAGATGAAGATGAAATGGAAGGCCTTGGCAAGGCCATTGCAAAATCTGGCATGCCAGCTGAGGTGCGTAAAGAAGCCGATAAGCAATTACGTCGTTTGACCTCAATGCATTCTGATTCTTCTGAAGCAAATGTTGTGCGTACGTATTTAGATTGGCTTGTGGAATTACCATGGAAAAAACAAAGCCGTGATAAACTCGACATTAAACATGCTTCAGCTATTTTAGATGAAGATCACTATGGCCTTACTAAGATAAAAGAACGCATCTTAGAATATTTAAGTGTGCGTAAGCTTAATCCTGACTCTAAAGGCCCCATTTTGTGCTTTGTGGGCCCTCCAGGTACTGGTAAGACATCTCTTGGTCGCTCCATTGCGAGAGCCATTGGGCGTAAATTTTATCGTATTTCCCTTGGTGGTATGCGTGATGAAGCAGAAATACGCGGTCATCGTCGTACCTACATAGGTTCCATGCCAGGGCGCATTATTCAGGCTCTTAAGCATACGGGCACTAAAAATCCTGTTGTGGTGCTTGATGAGCTTGATAAGCTAGGTACAGACTTTAGGGGAGATCCGTCTTCTGCTCTTTTAGAAGTGCTTGATCCTGAGCAAAACTTTAGCTTTAGCGATCACTATTTAAATGTTCCCTTTGATCTTTCTAAAGTAATGTTTTTATGTACAGCCAATAACCTAGATACTATTCCGCCTCCTTTGAGAGATAGAATGGAAATAATCACCTTGCCAGGGTATACTGTGCAAGAAAAGCAGGCCATTGCCATAAAGCATTTACTGCCAAAAATGATTAAAGATCATGGTTTGGCTATAAACGAAGTGAAAATACATGAACCTGCTATAGAACGTGTTATACGTGAATATACAAGAGAAGCTGGTTTGCGTAATCTTGAACGTGAACTTGGCGCTGTATGTCGTAAGCTTGCTCGTAAGAAGGCTGAAGGTGAATCTAAAAAGTTTGTGGTAACAGCCAAGCAATTACCAGACTTTTTGGGTATTCCACGCTTTGTAGAAGATGATAGAGAAAAGCAATTACCCTATGGCACGGCTCTAGGCCTTGCGTGGACTCCCTTTGGTGGCGAAGTATTGCATGTTGAGACGAGCCTTATGAAGGGTAAGGGTGGATTATTACTTACAGGTCAACTTGGTGACGTAATGAAAGAAAGTGCGCAAGCGGCTCTTTCATACATACGTGCCCGTGCAAAAGACCTTGGTATAGATGCAGACTTTTCACGTAAATATGACATTCACATACACGTACCAGCTGGGGCAACACCAAAAGATGGTCCTTCAGCCGGTATAACGCTATGTACTGCGCTTATTTCGGCCTTAACAGAAAAAAATGTAGATGCAAGCCTTGCCATGACAGGCGAAATCACTTTGCAGGGGCGAGTACTTGCTGTTGGCGGTATCAAGGAGAAAATTTTGGCAGCAGTGGCACGTGATTTACAGCACGTGGTTATTCCGAAGCAAAATGTCAAAGATCTTGAAGATGTGCCAAAAGACCTTTTAAAACGCATTCATGTGCATCCTGTAAGTCACATAGATGATGTTTTACCTCTAGCCTTTATTAAGTAAATTCTATATGAAAGAAGGAATTTCGGTTCCTTCTTTTTTTTTACTCAAAATCTTCTTTTTGATTTTGCGTAATATACACTACGATAGTCAGCACTGAAAAACAGTGCAGATCATTGTAATTACAGGCACTCACACCTTAAGACGCCGCAGAAAAATTGCCGTAAACAAAGCATGTAATGCGATTTTTTGGAAATTTATCGACACTATTGCACCTGTTTTTCAGGTGTTGACTAACGAAATTTTTCTGTAAGAAAAATTTTGCGCCACGTAAAATAAGCCAGAACTTGCTTCTGGCGGCCCTAAAGGGGTATTTGGAGTGAGCGTGCCTTTCTGAAACACGCATAGAAATGCGTTTTTCAGCATCGACTATGTAAGGGTGTATTTATATGTATTGGGGATATATTTTTATAATCATTGCAGCCCTTTTTTGGGGTTTTTTGGGGGTTTTTGGACGTCTTGCCATGGCTGGCGGCGTAGCCCCCTTAGAAGTAGCTTTTTGGCGCGCCTTGATAGGTGGCATATGTATGCTTATTCATGCGTATATTGTACGTGATGTATACATCCGTCAGCGTAAGGATATTGGTGTATTTATTCTATTTGGTTTTTTTTCTATAGCTATATTCTTTGCAGTTTATCAATATGCTGTTCAAGAAGGCGGTGTGGCTCTTGCTTCGGTATTGCTGTATACAGCACCTGCATGGGTGGCTTTTTTTTCCCGTATTTTTTTCAACATACCCTTTACGGTGATTACTTGCACCGCCATAGGATTAGCTCTTATAGGCGTAGCATTAATCAGTTTTTCAAGTATAGGGCAAGCTAGTGTTTCTGTAACAGCTAACCTGCCGTTTTTAGGTATTATTTGGGGATTGCTTTCTGGGTTTTTATACGCTACACACTACATTGTAACAAAAAAATATTTACGTATTTATACGCCATTTACTTTGTATGGCTTCGGTTCTCTTGTCGCTGCTTTTTGCTTATTCCCTTTCGTAGACATTCGACTAGATTTCCCTGTAAGTGTATGGATGGCTATAGTAGGTATAGCTGTACTAAGTACGTATCTTGCGTATTGGGCGTATTGTGAAGGTATTAAACGCTTAGACCCTACCAAGGCTGCTGTGATTGCCACCTTAGAACCTGTTATAGCAACCGTAGCTGCATGGTATATTTGGGCAGAGCAATTTACTACTTGGGGATGGATTGGTTCACTGCTTATTGTAAGCACGGTTATAATATTTCTTATAGATGAAACAAAAAGATCTAAAATTTCAGTATAATGCTTGTTGCTTATAGTATTAAGGAAATTTAATGTATGTATTTATTGTGTAAAAAATTACATATACCAGCCAAAAAATATTATATATGTAGTTTTGCTTTCTTGTGTTTCTGTATACATGTACTTTTTACAACTTCCATAGCGCATGGTGCAGCCACAGATGGAATTCCGCATAAAGAAATACACATAAAGTTTGATGCCTCTACTCCTGTTTTGCGCTTATTGGGTAAACAATTGGTGCTTGTGGAAGGAGTAAAGCTTCCACCTAATGTGCAAGTTTTACGCGATAATTGGAATCGTATGCTGAAATTGCATAGTAACAGTGTTTTTGACCCAAAAAACATGCCCTTACCAAAATCTCATCAACAACAATACAAAACGCTTGTAGAACGCTTGCCGAAAATGGACCCTTTAACGCGTTTGCGTGGTATAAACGGGTTTTTTAATAACATTCCTTCACGTGATGATAGTAAGCTCTATGGTACCAATGAATATTGGGCTAGCCCTAGGGAGTTTTTGCAAAATAGAGCTGGAGATTGTGAAGATTATGCCATTGCAAAATTTTTTGCTTTAAAATATTTCAAATGGCCGGCAAAAGACTTGTGGGTAGTGTTTCTCTATGATCATATCAATGATGGTATGCATGCCGTCTTAGCAGCAAAACACAAACAACGAGTGTTTATTTTGGATAATTTGAGCAGGCCAAGCTACTTGCTTATACCTGAACAGCAATATACACGGCAAGTGCAGCCTTTTGCGGTTTTTAATGATCAAGGCTTATGGCTTGCTTTTTCAGAAAAAAAGACATCAGATTCTGTTTCAACCAAATCTAAAGCTAATGCCGTAAAATGAGCCAGAACTTGCTTTAGGCGGCCGCTAAGCGGCATTTGGAGTGGGCGTGCCTTTCTGACCAACACATTTTCATGTGTTGGTCAGTATCAATTACTATAGTCGACACTGAAAAGCTAAGCAACTATTTGTAATTGTACACTTAATATGCAGGAGCAACCTAGGAAAATTGCCATAAACAAAGCATGTAATGCGATTTTTTGGCAATTTATCGACATTATTGCACCTGTTTTTCAGCATCGACTACTATAGAAATAGTTGATATGCTTTTTTTTCTGCACAAAGAGGGCGCAAGCGCTCTATAACTGCTTTTTGCACTTCTGCTGGCAGTGCACGTGCCTTTTGTGGACAATAGGCCACACAGCGCATACAGCTTATACAGTTTTCCTTAGTCAGTTGTGGCTGTTCAGGAGCGATTGCTTCGGTGGGGCAACTTTCCACACACAGTTTACAGCTAATGCATGAATCGTCACCTTGAGGCTTGAAAGGCACTCCATTGTACTCTTTATAGGGGCTGTTACCGGGAACTGTAACTTCTTCTATTTCTAAAGCACGTAATTTTTGTGCTACTTTTTCTTGTATTTGTGCAGCATAACTTCCAAGAAAATTTTTGTCATTGGCATCAGGGCGATTTTGTCCATATATATTGGCTATGGAATGCTCTGTTACTGCTGCAATGGCAGCAAAAACGGTAAATCCGCATTTTTGCGCATGCTCTTTAAGTTCTAGCAAGGCATCGTCATATTCTCTATTACCGTAGGTAGCAATAATAATAGCACTTGCTCCATTACCCTTAATATATGCAAGTCTTTCTAAAAAAATTTGCGGAATTCTACCGCCAAAAGTTGGTGCAGCAATAATGCATACATCATCACTGACAAAT
Source organism: uncultured Desulfovibrionaceae bacterium (assembly GCA_964371825.1). Lineage (GTDB taxonomy): Bacteria > Desulfobacterota > Desulfovibrionia > Desulfovibrionales > Desulfovibrionaceae > CAYJAD01. The sequence goes on along the minus strand of CAYJOQ010000024.1, from coordinate 1,017 downwards.
GTATGTGCGCTTACGTATGCAGTTCCAATCATTGAGAGGTCGTATGTATGCTCTACTTCCCAATGTTCTGTTAAGCAATCTACCACTTCCTTAGTTTTGCCTGTGGGACTAAAATATATAGTGGTCACGTTCATGGATAATCCTTTTCTTTAAAGCATAAAAAAATAATGGGAAGAGAATATTCTCTTCCCATTATAACTGTGTGGTATTATGTGCTAGGTTAAGCTTTGACGTACAAGAGCACGTTGTAAAGCTGCTTCAGCTCGAATAATATCTACACCTTCTTGTTTTTGTGTAATGCGATCTTCTGCACGGCGCTGTGCTTGTTCTGCTCTATTTTTATCAATATCTTGAGCAAGTTCAGCTGATTCAGCAAGTACAGTAATAACATTATCATTCACATCGGCAAAACCGCCAGAAATGAATACAAATTGTTGCTGCCCCTCTTTGTCATAGCGCAATGCACCAATTTTCAAAGCAGACAATAAAGCAACGTGATCTTTGAGTACGCCAAATTCACCTTCAATGCCTGGGCAGCTAACATAGTCAACTGCTTCACGCACTACCAGTTTATCTGGGGTAACAACTTCCAATTGGAGCGCCATACTCATATTAGCTCCTTAACACCTGTGCGCACGCTGTGCTATAGCATGCGCAAGGACGCATTGTTATTATTGCGCTTGGCGCTGATTATATTTTTCTACAGCCATTTCAATACCACCAAGCATGTAGAAGTCACCTTCTGCCATGTGGTCATATTCACCGTCTAAGATGCCTTTAAAGCCCTTAATGGTGTCAATAAGCTGTACGTACTGCCCTGGGGTGCCGGTAAAGGTTTCTGCCACGTGGAAAGGCTGCGACAAGAAACGCTGAATACGGCGAGCACGGGCCACAACAATTTTATCTTCGTCTGACAATTCATCCATGCCCAAGATGGCAATAATGTCTTGTAAGTCTTTATACTTTTGTAGAACCATTTGCACTTGACGCGCCACTGCATAGTGCTCTTCACCCACA